>JANLPK010000257.1:0-7022 GCA_031367205.1 Alphaproteobacteria bacterium | reverse complement strand
GTGGCCAACGGCGACGATGTTTCCACCATGTCCGGCGGCGAGAACATCGCCAAGACCGCCTTGGACACCTACGGCCAGATCGACATCTTGGTCTGCAATGCCGGCATCCTGCGCGACAAGTCCTTCGCCAATACCTCCGAGCAAGACTGGGACTTGGTGGTCAAGGTCCACCTCAAGGGCACCTATTGCTGCACCATGCCGGTCTGGAAATGGATGAAGGATAACGGCAAACCCGGTGCCATCGTCATGACCTCCTCAGGCTCGGGCCTCTATGGAAATTTCGGCCAGTCCAACTATGGGGCCGCCAAAGCCGGCATCTACGGCTTCATGCGGGTGCTCTCCATTGAGGGCCGCAAATACGGCATCCGCGTCATGGCCCTGGCGCCGGGTGCCTATACCCGCATGACGGCTGACCTGCCCGGCCGTATCGGCCGCGAGCCCGACCCCATGAGCCTGCCCGACAATATCGCACCGGGCGTGCTCTATATGGTCTCAGACCTGGCCGCTGATCACTCCGGCAAAGTGCTGGGCGTCTCCCAACGCGGCGTCCGCGAGATCAAGATGATGGAGACGGGTGGCTTCAATCCGGGCAAACCCTATACGGCCCAAGACGTCGCCGACCATGCCGCCGAGGTCTTCTTCCCGGCCAGCAAGGAACGCACGGTGGCGTAATATCTTCGCCCACTTCGTGGCAGGAAGCTGAAAAACGCCTAACTGAAGACTGCCAGCCGAGCGTCCAATCCATCACGAACGCTCGGCCATTCGTCGGCCAAGACCGAGAAAATCACCGTATCGCGAACCCGTCCGGTCCAGGTGATCCGGTCCTGACGGCGGATGCCTTCCTGTACCGCACCAAGCTTCAGCACCGCAGCCTGCGAGCGCCTATTAATGCCGTCTACATGATAGGCCACCCGCCGCGCGCCACAGTCAAAGGCCTCGCCCATCATCAATCGCTTGGCCGCTGGATTGACCACTCCGCCGCGCGCCTCGGGCCGATAATAGGTGCCGCCGACTTCTACGGTGGCATTGACGCTGTCGGGCGTGATGAAGCAGGTGATACCGACACAGACGCTGGCCTCCATCACCGCAAAGGGAATCCAGGTTCCAGAATCTAGATCCCTCATCATCTGGTCCCAGCGCGGCTCAAAATGCTCGCCGGCTAGGGAGAAGGGATACTGCTCATAGAAGAACGCCTCGTCCCCGCGGGCAGCCTCTCGCAACCCTTCCCGGTGTTGTTCGCCTAAGGGTTCCAAACGCACGAACCGGTTCTCCAGGGTTCTGGGTACCAGCTTCATCCTACGCCCCTATAAACAATCGCGCCGCCTGGATCAGATAGCTGATCCCCACCGCCGTGACGATCCACCGCGTCCAGCGCTTGAAGTCTACATCGCTCAGCCGGTTTAGGATCACCCCGCCCACGGCTGTGCCCGCCATGGAGAGCGGCACCGCAATGGCAAACAACCACCAGGGCGGCAAACCCTTGCCGTGGGCGGCGATCAGCGGCGCGCCATAGACCACGATCTTGGCCAGGTGCGCGAAGACCTGGGTGGCGGCCTTGGTGGCCACGATCACATGTCGGGTCAGTTCGGTGCGCACGAAGAAGATGTCGAGCAACGGCCCTGCCACCCCGGCGGTCAGGTTCACGCCGGTGACCATCAGGCCCGACAGCAGCGCCTGCAGCGGCTTGGCGGCGTCCAGGGCGATCCACGACTTGGGCAACCACAGCAATCCGGGCAACAGGCCCATGAACAGGAACAATGCCGGTTTCGACGGGGTGAGCGCGATCAACGAGATCGCCACCGCAGCGGCGAGCGACCCCACCGCATAGAGCCCGACGATCCGCCAATTCACGTGGGCCCGGTGCAAGACTGCCCGCCAACCATTGGCCACCAGCTGCAACAAACCATGGGTTACAAAGGCCGCCGAGACCGGCAGCACCAAGGCCAGCCCGCCCATTAGGACGAGCCCACCTGCCATACCAAAAATGCCTGAAAGCGTGGCGGTTAGAAACGCCAATATCGCGACAAAGAGCGCCACGAGTGTGCTCATAGGATTATCCTCCGGGCGCGCCGCAAGAGGTGGACACAGGCCACCACCGGTCGCGATTTCGCGGCCCTACCGCAGCAGGGATTTATAGAAGACCGTCGTCGCGCACAGGGCACCGTCGGGCATCAAAGCATAGTCCGGAATGGAGCCTACCGCTACCCAGCCATTGCGCCCATATAGCCGCTCGGCATCCCCGCCTGTCACGGTGTCAAGCACCAGCACGGTGCGTCCCATCTCGCGCGCTGCGGCCTCAGCCGCCGCCAATAGCCCATCGCCCACCCCTCGCCGTCGCGCCCGGCGATGCACCAACATCTTGGCAATGTCGGCCCGGTGCGGTTGGTTGGGCGGCCATGCCGGGATCACCTGCACAACGCCGCAGATGCCGCCTTCATCCTCCGCGACCAGGATCGCGCGGCCGTCTTCCGCCACGACCTCCCCGCGCCAGAACGCCGCCGCGTCGGCCAGCGTCAGCCCCGCCATGAAGCTGACCGACGCCCCACCGGCTACGCAATCGACCAACACCTCCGCCAGGGCGGGAACCGCTCTTCCCGCCTCGCTGACCGTCAGGCGACGAACCCCGACCGCTGCGCTCAAGACTTGGGCACGCGGCAGGACCAAGCCCCCTTGCCGTCACTCTTGGCCACGCCTGGATAGGGGCAAAGCAATTGGCTGCCATTCCCCGCTGCGGTCGCCGTCAGCGGTCCGGGGGCCTTGGCCTCGCCCACCCAGGCGTCCAACACTGCCAGCCAATCCACGTTGCTGGGGCCGGGTCCACCGCCACAATGCAGCATGCCCGGGATCATATAGGTCCGGTAAAAGTCGGAGGTGTTGCCCATCGTGGCCCGCACATCCTCATAGTAGCGGATGGTCGAGCGCGCCGGGATGCCTGCGTCGGCCCAGCCATGATACTGAATAAGCTTGCCGCCGTGTTTGCGGAAAGCCGCCAAGTTCGCACTAGGGCTATCGACAATCGGGCCCATCTTGGCCTTGGCGCCCTCAAACCCGCCACCGAGATCCAGTTTCAAAAAGTCAAAGGCCGGGTCCGCAAAGGCGAAGTATTTGAAGGCGTTCGCGCCGAACTGATAGCCGGCCGCCTCGCTATTGCGCGCCTGGCTTGCACCCGTGATCCAGGCCGGCCAGCCGCCGGTCAAGGCTTCCGATCCCGGACTGACACCTGGGAAGGCCACCTTTCCGGTCCGAGGATCGACGCGCCCCTGATAGATCCTAAGCGCCGTATCGGCCTGCAGGGCGGTGAGACAGCCGTCACTCCGGCCCTTGGCACAAGCCAGCGCGCGGGGATCAAATCGACAGGCGGCGGGGTCACGGATAAAGGCTTCGCCGCCGCATTGCTTCAGCACCGCGCTTTGCAGAATCTCCAGCTGCGGCTTGGCCAGATAGCCGCCTGGCCGGGCCAGCGCCTGCTGCTGCGACGCCGCGTTGCCGAACAGCATGCTCATATAGTTGGCGGGCGCTCCGGCCACGATACCGTCGAAGTCACCGGGAAAGCGCTGAGCGCTCATCAGGGCTTCACGTCCGCCGTCCGAACATCCCGAGAAATAAGAGCGCTTCGGCCCGCCACCCTTCTGGGCCGCGATCAGCGTCTTTGAGACATCGGTGGTCTCCTTCACCGCGCGCCAGCCATAATCGACCACCTTCTGCGGGTGACCCAAGGCCCAAACCGCAGAGGTCCCAACCTTGCTCTGGTGCCCGTTGTCGGTGCCCGCGACGGCATAGCCCCGTGTCGCATAGCTGCGGATCATCATCGAATTGATGCTGCCGGCAAAGCCGCCATTGCCCAGCTGCAGGAACTTGCCGTTCCAGGCCTCGCCCATGGGAATCCACAGCTCGATGCGGATGTCGCTGTCGGGGGTGGGGCGGCTGGTGATCTGTAGCCTACACAGGGATATCTTCCCGCCGGTGTCCAGGGTCGCCGATGTCACCTGGGCGTGATCCAACGCAGTCGTTTTCAGCGTCGCACAATCGGACTCAGCGTGCGCGAGCCCGGGTGCGGCCAATGCCAGCATCGCGCCAACGCCGATCAAAAACCGCTTCATGGCAAACGCTCCCGTGCCCAATGTTGCGGGATTTCAGCACAGGTTGCGGGGCATTGATAGACGCGGGGTTCGCTCGATCTACGCCGTGTCGGCTCCGTCCTTGCCGCTCACCCAGGCCGCCCCGGCTGCGGCGGTCATCACCAAGGCAATGCCCAGAATCTGTGGCCCCGCCAGTTTCTCATTCAGCAACACCAAACCCGACAAGACGGCAAAGGCCGGCTCCAAACTCATCAAAACTGCAAAGGTCCGGGCCGGCATGCGCGCCAGGGCATAGAGTTCCAGCGAGAACGGCAAGGCGGTGGAAAACACACCCACCATAACGGCAATGGGCAGTAGAGCAGGGGAGAGCAGGGCGGTTCCGGCGTGGTGGAGGCCGAATGGCAGGATCACCAAGGCTGCGACTGTGGTGGCGATTGCGCCCACCGCCGGTCCTGAAAAGCTGGCAGCCCGGCCAAATAGAATGTAGCCCGCCCAACTGACCGCCGATCCCAGCGACCAGATCAAACCTATGGGGTCCAAGGCACTGGATTCGGTCCGAACCCCCACCAATGACCAGACCCCCAGTCCGGCCAACGCGGCCCACAACAGATGGCTACGCCGCCGGGAGCCAAAGACCGCGATGCTTAAGGGTCCCAGGAACTGAACGGCAATCGCCACGCCCAGGGGCAGGCGATCCAGCGCGCTGAAGAAACAGAAAATAGCCCCGGCCATGGAGAGGCCCAACCCCACAACCGTAGGCCAATCGGCCCGCTGTGGCCAGGACCGCCACGGGCGAACCAAGGCCAACATCACCACCGCCCCCATGCACAGCCGCAGGGTTGCGGCCCCTTGCGGCCCTACGGCCGGAAACAGCCCCTTGGCCACCGCCGCGCCCACTTGATAGGCCGCCATGGCAAAGATTGTCGCCAACAAGGGCAGAGCCACAGAACGCGCAGGCAATCTCACGTGGCCCTCTTCGTGGCGGAGACGCGGCAGGACTCAGCAGCCCTGCCGCCTGGCTCTCTAATTCCGGAAGATCGCCGAGTTCGACGGATCGTGCGGCATTTCGCGGTATTGGCGCAGCTCGTTGCGGCCCACCACCATGTGGTGCACCTCATCCGGGCCATCGGCGATCCGCAGGGTGCGGGTCTGGGTGTACATCCGGGCCAGCGGCGTGTGCTGCGAAACACCCAGCGCACCGTGCATCTGGATGGCGGAGTCGATGATCTCGCAAACCCGGACCGGGATCATCGCCTTGACCATGTGGATCCAGACGCGGGCTTCCTGGTTACCCAAAACGTCCATGGCCTTAGCGGCCTTCAGCACCATCAGGCGCATGGCCTCGATGTCGATGCGAGCGCGGGAGATGATCTCCAGATTGCCACCCAAATGCACCAGCTGTTTGCCGAAAGCCTCACGGCTGAGACCGCGTGTCACCATCAAGTCCAACGCCTTTTCGGCTGAGCCGATGGCGCGCATGCAATGGTGGATCCGGCCGGGGCCTAGGCGCAGTTGCGAAATCTCAAAACCACGGCCTTCGCCCAACAGCATGTTGGAGGCCGGCACGCGGACATTGTCGAACACCACATGCATGTGACCATGCGGCGCGTCGGGATCGCCGAACACGTGTTGCGGACCAACGACCTTGAAGCCAGGCGCGTCGGTGGGCACCAGGATCTGCGACTGGCGCAGATTTGGTGGGCCGTCGGGGCTGGTCTGGACCATGGTGATCATGACCTTGCAGCGCGGGTCGCCGGCCCCGGAGATATAGTGCTTCTCGCCGTTGATCACATACTCATCGCCCACCAGGGTGGCGCGGGTATTGACGTTCTTGGCGTCTGACGAGGCCGAGTGCAGCTCTGTCATGGCAAAGGCCGAACGGATCTTGCCGGCCAGCAGCGGCTCCAACCACTGCTTCTTCTGGGCCGGCGTGCCGACCCGTTCCAGAACTTCCATATTGCCGGTGTCGGGTGCTGCGCAGTTCATGGTCTCCGACGCCATGCGGTTCTTGCCTAGCTCAACGGCGATATAGGCATAATCCAGGTTCGACATCCCCTCGCCGGTCTCAGCATTGGGTAGGAAGAAGTTCCACAGGCCTTCGGCCTTGGCCTTGTCCTTGGCCTTTTCCAAGCACTCCAGCTGGCCGGGCATATAGGACCAAATATTGGGGTTACCCTCACCCAGGCGATGAAACTCCTCGCTCATCGGGTTGACGGTTTCGGTTATGAACCGCTTCACATGATCGAGCAGCGGTTGGGCCTTGGCCGACATCCGCAGATCGTTCAGTTCATCCTGAGGGTTCAGGCCGAAGGACGACTGTGCCCTGGTTTTGGTCTCGCTCATCTGGTGGCTCCCATAGCGTTGTGATTGGATTTCGTCGGGCGTCTCAGTTGCCCAGGCGTTACCCGATAGCTTTGGCCCATCTGCGGGAAAAATCAAACAAGCGTTTCAATTCCGCGGGAGAAACCGATTCAAATCCCGCCCCGTAGCCAAGCCGGGATATCTCGGCTGGCGTGCAATACGCGCCAGACTTCGACGTGCTCGTGGTGCTCCACATAGAACACCAGAAATGGAAATCGCCTCAAAATCACACTTCGCAATCCCGGAAGCTCGAGGACTTGGCCATAGTTCGGTGAGCCAACCGCCGGGCGTGCGCAAAGTTTGGAATAGGCACTCTCAAGCGCATCAATGAACCGCAGGGCCACCGCGTCGCCGCCCTCAGCGACATATCAGGCGATCGCCGCGTCCACATCGCTGCGCGCAACCTCGCGAAGGCGCAGCGGTTTGATACTCATCCCGCCTTGCGAGCTCGCACCTGTTTGCCCACCACGTGAGCCTCGGCGGCCACAACCCCGACGTGCGGAAGTTCGCGTACGTGTACACGCCGGCTCGATACATCTGGAAGCCCGAACTTGACGGCAGGGGCGCCGGACAAGACGGCGC
>JANLPK010000243.1:0-9919 GCA_031367205.1 Alphaproteobacteria bacterium | reverse complement strand
CGCGGGCCAGCGGGCGGGCGCCATAGAGTTCGTCGAAGCCGTTTTTGGCCAGCCAGTCGGTGGCGTCGTCGCTGGTTTCGATGGTCACGTGGCGGTCGGCCAGCTGGGCCTCAAGCTGCATGACGAATTTCAGCACGACTTGGCGAATGACGTCTTGGTTCAGCGACTTGAAGCCGACCACGGCGTCCAGACGGTTGCGGAATTCGGGGGTGAACAGGCGCTTTAGGGCCTCATCGACCTCATCGTCCTGCTTGCCGCGGCCAAAGCCGATGGAATTGCGCTGGGCATCCGACGCGCCGGCATTGGTGGTCATGATCAGGACCACGTTGCGGAAATCGACCTTCTTGCCGTTGGCGTCGGTCAGCACACCGTGGTCCATGACCTGGAGCAGGATGTTGAACACATCGGGGTGGGCTTTCTCGATTTCGTCGAGCAGGACCACGCAGTGGGGGTGTTGATCGACGGCGTCGGTCAGCAGGCCGCCCTGATCGAAGCCCACATAGCCGGGAGGGGCACCGATCAGGCGGCTGACCGTGTGGCGCTCCATGTATTCGCTCATGTCGAAGCGCAGGAGTTCGATGCCCATGGTGAGCGCCAGTTGGCGGGCAGTCTCGGTCTTGCCGGTGCCGGTGGGGCCGGAAAACAGGTAGCAGCCGATCGGCTTTTGAGGATCGCGTAGACCGGCGCGGGCCATTTTCATGGCTGAGGACAGCTGCTCGATGGCATCGTCCTGGCCGTAGACGGCGCGCTTCAGGTCGTCGTTCAGTTGCTTGAGCGCTTCGGTGTCGGTCTTGGAGACCGATTTGGGCGGGATGCGGGCGATCTTGGCGACGACCGCCTCGACCTCTTTGAGGCCAATGATCTTTTTGCGCTTGCCTTCGGGGAGCAGCATCTGGCTGGCCCCGGCTTCATCGATGATGTCGATAGCTTTGTCGGGCAGCTTGCGGTCGGTGATGTAGCGGGCCGACAGCTCGACCGCCGCCTTGATGGCGTCGTTGGTATAGCGGAGTTTGTGGAACTCTTCGTAATAGGTTTTCAGGCCTTTGAGGATCTTGATGGTGTCTTCGACGGTTGGTTCGTTGACGTCGATCTTTTGGAACCTACGGACCAAAGCCCGATCTTTTTCAAAGTGTTGGCGAAATTCCTTGTAGGTGGTCGAGCCCATGCAGCGCAGGGTGCCGGAGGCCAGGGCGGGTTTAAGCAGGTTGGAGGCATCCATGGCCCCGCCGGAGGTGGCGCCAGCCCCGATGACGGTGTGGATCTCATCAATGAACAGGATGGCGTCGTGGTGGTTTTCCAACTCCTTGACCACCTGTTTGACCCGCTCCTCGAAGTCACCGCGATAGCGGGTGCCGGCCAGCAGCGAGCCCATATCCAGCGAGAAAATGGTCGAGCCTGAGAGCACCTCGGGAACCTCGCCATTGATGATCTTGCGGGCCAAGCCCTCGGCGATGGCGGTCTTGCCGACCCCGGGGTCGCCCACAAGCAGGGGGTTGTTCTTGGTGCGGCGGCACAGGATCTGGATGCAGCGTTCGACTTCGCTGGTGCGACCGATCAGCGGATCGACTTTGCCCTGCTTGGCCTTCTCATTGAGATTGACGCAATAGGCGTCCAGCGCCTCGCCGCCGGTCTTGACGGCGGGCTTGTCGTCTTCGTCACCGGCCCCCTTGACGGTTTTGGGCTCGGAGGCCCCGGCCTTCTTGGCGATGCCGAGGGCGATGTAGTTGACCGCGTCGTAGCGGGTCATGTCCTGCTCTTGCAGGAAGTAGGCGGCGTGGCTCTCGCGCTCGGAGAAGATCGCCACCAGCACATTGGCCCCGGTGACATCCTCGCGACCCGAGGACTGCACGTGGATCACGGCACGCTGGATCACCCGCTGGAAACTGGGCGTCGGCTTGGCGTCCTCGCCATCATCGACCACCATAGAGCGTAGTTCATTGTCCACATAGTTGGTGAGCGTGGTCTTCAGGGCCGGGACGTCGACCTCGCAGGCCTTCATCACGCCCGCAGCATCATCATCATCGATGAGCGACAGCAGCAGGTGCTCGAGCGTGGCGTATTCGTGCTTTCGCTGGCTGGCGAAGGCGACGGCGCGGTGCAGGGTTTCTTCCAGGGGTTTTGAGAATGACGGCAAGGGAACTCAGTCCTTTTCCATAGTGCACTGTAGCGGGTGTTGATGCCGACGCGCGGTATCGATCACCTGGGCCACCTTGGTTTCCGCCACTTCGTAGGTGAACACGCCGCAGACACCGACACCGTGTTGGTGCACATGCAGCATGATCTTCGTCGCCTCTTCGCGCGACTTGTGGAAATATTGTTCTAGAACGTAGACCACGAATTCCATAGGTGTGTAGTCGTCGTTCAGGATCAAGACCCTGTAGAGCGACGGCTTCTGCGTCTTCGTTTTGGTCTGGGTGATCACGGTCGTCCGATCACCCGTCGCCTGATCACCTTGCTTGCGCTCGGCCATCGCTGGGGTCTCCTAGCGGCCACCTGGCCGCCCTTAGTTCAATTAGATATGGAAAACATAGCGCTTTGGAAGGGCCGAAATGGGTCCAAGGGCCCAGATCGACCAGATGTCTACAGTTTCGTCACACCTTGGGGTCGGCAAATCAGCTTTTGAGGGGCGTGCCGCTGGGTCAGGGTGGGGATTTGCGCTGCAGGGCCCGGGCGGAGCCCAGAGCATCGGGGCCGAATCGCGCGCGGATGGCGTCGGCTGTGCGCTCTCCGGCCAGGGCGCGCCGTTCGGTTTCGCCGAAGAAATCGCTCTCAATGGTGTCGGGTTCGATGAGTTCGCTGAGGCCGACGCCGATGAGGCGAAACTGTCGGCCCTGTGCGCCGGTCTTCAATTCCTGGGCCAGGAGGTCGCGACCCACGGCCAGGATGGTGCGCGCGGTCTGAGTGGCCACGGCTTGAGCTTTGCGGCGGGTGAGGATCTTGAAGTCACTGGTGCGCAGTTTCAGGGTGATGGTCCGGCCCGCCGCATTGCCCGCGCGAGCTTGCCGGGCGACCTTTTCGGCGAGCTCGGGCAAGCGACCCTCCAGGTCCTCGAAGGTGCGCAGGTCGTGGTTGAAGGTGGTCTCGGCGCTGATCGACTTGCGGATCTGGTCGGGGTCAACGCTACGCGTGTCTAAGCCCTGGGCAAGGCGGTGCAGGCGTAGGCCCTGGCTGCCGAAGCGGGCGGCAAAGGTCTTGAGGTCGGCCTTGGCAATATCGCCGACCGTGCGGAGATTCGCAGACTCAAGCGATGCCGCCATCGCGGGACCAACTCCGGGCAGGATGCCGACCGGCTTGGGGGCTAGAAAACTCTGGGCCTCTGCTGCGCCGATGACCGAGAAGCCGCGGGGCTTGTCCAGATCAGAGGCGATCTTGGCCAGAAACTTGTTGGCGGCCAGGCCGATAGATACGGTAATGCCGACCTGCGCTTCGATCTGGTTCTGCAGTCGCGCGAGGGTGAGGGCAGGAGGGGCACCGTGCAGGCGCTCAGTCCCCGAAAGGTCCATCCAGGCCTCGTCTAGGGAGAGCGGCTGCACAAGGGGCGTGAGTTCGCGCATCATCGCCATGATACGGCGGCTCTCGGTGCGGTATTTGGCGAAGTCGGGCGGGATGACCACCGCCTGGGGGCAGGCCTTCAGCGCCTTGAACATTGGCATAGCTGAGCGGACGCCTGATATTCGCGCGATGTAGCAGCAGGTGGTCACAACCCCGCGCACCCCGCCACCAACGATCACCGGCAGGTCCCGGAGCTCGGGTCGGTCGCGCTTTTCCACCGAAGCGTAGAAGGCATCACAATCCATGTGGGCCATCGAGAGCTTGGTCAATTCGTCGTGGGCCACCACGCGCGGCGACCCGCAATTGGGACAGCGGCGGTCAAAATTGTCGAGGTGGTGACACTCCCGACAGAGCGCGCTCATGGGGCGGGCCAGAGCCAGGCGGCACCGCGAACCCCTGATGAGTCGCCGTGCATCGCAGGCCGGATGGGAACCTCGTAGGCGTCGGTGAAAACATAGGGCGTGATGGCCACCGGCAGCTGCTCATAGAGTGCGCGGACATTGGACATGCCGCCCCCCAGCACGATCACGTCGGGATCTAAGATGTCGGCAATCATGGCTAGGCCCCGTGCGAGGCGGTCCACATAGCGAGCCAAGGCTGCGACCGCCGTGGGGTCGCCGTCCCCGGCAAGGGTCGCGATGGCTTCGCCCCTGAGGCCACCGCCGTGATCGCGGGCGAAACCACTGCCGGAGATCCAGACTTCGAGGCAGCCCCGACGGCCGCACCAGCATGCCGGACCGGGATGCTCCTCCGGTCGCGACCAGGGCAGGGGCGTGTGGCCCCACTCTCCCGCTAGTCCGTTGCGACCTTCCAAGACCTGACCATCGACGGTGATCCCTGCTCCGCAGCCGGTGCCTAGGATGGCGGCAAAGACGGTGTGCGCGCCTTGACCGGCACCATCGGTGGCCTCCGACAGGGCTAGACAATTGGCGTCATTGGCATAGCGAACCGGCCGCCCCAAGGTCTTGGCGAGGTCTGAGGGGAAGGCCCGACCATTCAACTGGGTGGAATTGGCATTGCGCATCAGCCCCGTGGTGGGCGAGGTAGACCCTGGGCCACCCACACCGATGCCGGCAGCCTTGGTGCCCGCCTGCCGCTCGGCCTCAGCGACGAGGCCGGCGACCGCAACCAAGCTCTGGTCATAGTCATTTGGCGTGGCCGCACGAACGCGCGCGACGAACCGCCCCGCTGCGTCCAAAGCCGCGACTTCAATCTTGGTGCCGCCAAAGTCCACGCCGATGCGGATCATAAGGTCATGTTTTGTTCTAAGATCCGGCAAAAATCAATGGCGAGCGTTCACTCGATAGCGGCTTCGATCGCGGGTCCCAGATATGCCCAATCATCGATGCGAGTGTGCAGGTCGGGCTTGGCGGGGGCCAAGTGACGAATACGCGGGTCGGCGACGCTCTGAAACCGGGTGACGTGGGGGGCGTGCTCAGCCACCGAGTCGAGGTTTTGCAGCAGGTCGTCGATGAAGACGATGGGACGATGGACCTGGGCGATCATCGTGGCCACCAACGGTCCCTTGGGGCCGCTGTTCAAAACCAGGGGGTAGTCCATCCCGTGGCGGGCCAGCCAGCGGGTGCGGGCCCGCCGCGCCTGGCTGGGTGCATTGGTCAGGATGACGACGTTGGCGCGCTGGGCGATGGATCGCAGCGCCTCGGGGCCGCCAAGAGCGATGGGCATCTCGCCGCAGGCGTCGGTGAAATAGGTCTCGAAGTGGAGCCGACCGTCTTCGAGCGGCAGATGTTCGGCATCGCCCGGTCGATAGATGTTTTGAAAGAGCGCGAACTTGTCGAGCCGAAACTCTAATCCCTGTGCCTCGAGGTAGGTTCCGAACCCCTGCATGAAGAGACCCAAGACCTCGTCCACATCCACAATCACCAGGGGTTTGTCCGCAGCGATGCTTAGGGCGTTCAGATCAATGAGGTTGGCTGTGTCGGTCAAGGCGGCTCCGAGCGCGACTAACGCGAGTTTAAGGATATCTGTGTGATCAAGGCATCAATGGTGGGGTCGGCGCGACGAATCGCCAAGCCTCGAACGCTTAATCGGGACGTCCATGGCCAAGAAAGTCCTCATCGTCGAGGATAACGAGCTGAACATGAAGCTGTTTCATGACCTGCTCGATGCCCAAGGCTACGAGACCATCCAAACGCGGGAGGGGTTGCAGGCGCTTGCCTTAGCCCGTGAACACCGCCCCGACCTGATCCTGATGGATATCCAGCTGCCCGAGATTTCGGGCCTGGAAGTCACCAAGTGGCTCAAGGAAGACGATGAACTTGCCGGTATACCGGTGGTCGCCGTCACCGCCTTTGCCATGAAGGGCGATGAGGAGCGGATTCGCGAGGGCGGATGTGAAGCCTATATCTCCAAGCCCATTTCGGTGACCCATTTCTTGGACACCATTCGCCGGCTGATGCCATGACCGCCCGCATCCTGGTTGTCGACGATATTGAGGCCAATGTCCGGTTGCTCCATGCGAAATTGAGCGCTGAGTACTACGACGTCATCACCGCCGGTGACGGTCCCACGGCTTTGGCCATGGCCGCCGCCGAGAAGCCAGACATCATCCTTCTGGATGTGATGATGCCGGGCATGGATGGGTTGCAGGTTTGTCGCCGACTGAAAGATGACCCCGAGACGCGGCATGTTCCGGTCGTGCTGGTGACGGCGCTGGACGGTCGAGCTGACCGGATCGCCGGGCTAGAGGCCGGCGCCGACGAGTTTCTGGCTAAACCCATCGACGATATGATGTTGTTCACCCGGGTGCGCAGTTTGACGCGCCTGAAGATGGTCATCGACGAGCTGCGAGACCGCGAAGCTTCAGGCCGTCGGATGGGCGTCATCGCCGGTGCCGCAGCGCGTTTGGGTGGGGCCAGCGGCCGGGTGTTGGTGGTCGATGATCACGAGCGCCAGGCTTTGCGCGTGGTGTCTGAGCTCAGCGTCGAACACCGCTTGGTCTCGGAGAGTGACCCTGAGAAGGCCTTGGCCTCGGCGCGGGGCCCGGTTGATCTGGTGATCGTCAATGCGACAGCGCGGGCGTTTGACGGATTGAGGTTCATCGCCAATCTGAGGGCTGACGAGGCGACCCGTCACTTGCCCGTGCTGGCCATCGTCGATTTTGATGACCGCGCTCGGGTGATGAAGACGCTGGATATCGGCGCCAACGACATTCTGTCCAAACCCATTGATCCGCAAGAGTTGTCCGCCCGGGCCCGAACCCAAATTCGGCGCAAACGCTATACCGACTATCTGCGCGACAATCTCGACCACTCGTTGGAGCTGGCGGTCACAGACCAACTGACCGGCTTGCACAATCGGCGCTACATGACCGGTCAGCTCGATGCTTTGGTCAAACGCATGTCGCTCGGGGGCGACCCCGTTGCAGCGCTGTTGATCGATATCGACCACTTTAAGAAGATCAATGACGGCTACGGCCACGATGTCGGCGATGAAGTGTTGCGAGAGTTCGCCGTGCGCCTGGCTTCCAACGTGCGCGCTATCGATTTGCCCTGCCGCTACGGCGGGGAAGAGTTTGTCGTGGTGATGCCTGATACCAAGCTGGAAGACGCCGAACGGATCGCCGAGCGGATTCGACGGCATGTGGCTGGATCACCGTTCCGCGTTAAGGGGGGGGCTGATCTGTTGACCGTCACCATCTCCATCGGCGTCGCCGCAACCGTCGGGCCGGACGACAAGCCCGAAGCCCTGCTCAAGCGCGCGGACGAAGGGGTCTATGAAGCCAAGGCTGCGGGGCGAAATAAGGTGATTACGCGCGCAGCCTAAGCACCTGTTTTGGTGCCAATTTTGACTTTACTTGATCACCATGCCCTGACCGGTGGGCAGTTCCAGCACATGGTAGCCGCGCTTCTCAAACCAGGGCTTTTCGGCAAGCAATTGGTCATTGTAGCCAATCCAACCATAGTCATCCAAGATCAGGATACCGCCTGGGACGATGCGGTCGAAGAGGACGCCCAGGGCGCCGAGTTCGGCGTCCACATTGTTGAGGTCCAGGTGCATAAAGGCGATTTTGTCGGGTGCCGCGATGGCTAGGCTGTCGGGCACGCGCCCCTGGGTGATGATGACATTGGGTTCGTCTGTGAACCGCGCCTTGACCGTTTCAAATAGAGTGTCGCTATGCTCCAGCATGTGGTGGTGGGGCATGTCTTCCTTGTGTTCGAAGAGGTCGTAGAGGAAATAGCGGCGATCGAGCGTTCCGAATTTCAGGACGTCCGCCAGGATCCGGGGGCCGGTGCCCTTGTAGCAACCGCATTCGACAAAATCGCCATCCAGTCGCAGCGCGGTGCGTGCTCCCCAAAGCAGAATGGCTCGACGCCACACGGCTCCGCGCTCTTCGATGGTCTCAGAGTGGCGGTTGAATGCGGCCATGAACGGCGCGTCGTCCAAGAAACTCAGAGACTTGCTGAAGCTCATCAGGTTGTCGGCGGCATAGAACGCGCGCGGTCGCTTCAGGGCCCCCACGATCTTCCAAAGGGACTCCATCAGGGTATTTTGATCCCGAAACCCAAAGAAGGAACGGATGAGGACTGCGGGGTGTTCCAGCTTTGGAAGATCTTCACTCATGTTCGCCGTCCCAACTGTGGAGCCAAAACGCAAAACGCCCGACCGCAAGGGGCCGGGCGCTTTGAAAGCACGTTGAGGTTCCGACCTACTTGATCTTGCCTTCTTTGAACTCGACATGCTTGCGCACGACGGGATCGTATTTGCGCATCACCAGCTTCTCGGTCTTGGTGCGAGCGTTCTTCTTGGTCACGTAGAAAAAGCCGGTATCGGCTGACGAATTCATCCGGATTTTAATTGAGGCGGGCTTCGCCATGGTCGGTCCTCGCGGGCCGGTCTTTCCGGCGGGTGGTCTAAAGAGGCGCGGAAAATACGAATCCCGCGACCAAAGTCAATGCTGCCTATAAAATCCGTGGTTTGGGTGGCCCCATCCGAAAACGCATATAGGGGATCGGGCGCGCAGGATCATCCAGTCGCGCCATCACTTCAGAGATCACCGAGCGGGTCACCATGGGCAGCTTGAGTTCCTTGGCTTCCTCGAATTCGAACCAGGCGATTTCTTCCAGTTCCCCGCAGTCGGGCTGGCGCTCTAGGCTGGTAAGGTGCTCCGCGTCGGCCATCAGAAACCAAGTGTCGAAGCGTTTGGCCAGGTTCGGAGGGGTTACGGCGCGGTAGACGATGGACAGCGCAGCCAGATCCGGCGAAGCCCCATGAGCCAAGAAGTCCTTCCAAGGACCATCAGCGGGCCTGGGTTCCACGGTCTTGCCCAATAGCAATCCCGCTTCCTCGAACGTCTCGCGGATAGCCGCGAGGCCAAGCGCCCTAGCCTTGCGCATTGGGATATGAGCCGCAAACTTGGCGGCGACTTCGGGGCGCAGATCTGTCTCGTAAGGGGCACCGAAATCAGCCTTGTCGATCCGCCCGCCGGGGAAGACCCAGAGGTTGGGCATAAAATCGTGACCGCCGTGGCGTTTGCCCATCAGCACGCGGGGCTTTGGACCATCACGGCGGATGATGAACAGGGTCGCGGCATCGCGAGGCTTTACGGCGCGGTCACCGGGTTGGCGAATGCGGTTACCTTCGTTTTGGCGTCGGGCTTCGGTCACATCAGTCATGACTCGATTGTAAGACCTGAATTCCCCCTCTGGAAATGGTGTCGCTACGTAAGGTTCGGCACTATCGCCGTTTTCCCTTGCGAACGCCCTTGGGTGGGCCACCGCGACGTTGGGCATCCACGAAGCCAGGCTTACGTCGCACGCCTAGCCTAGGCTTTGGCGCATTGGGGTCGGCAGCTGCGGGTTCGCTCAACATCTCAAACAGCAGGCCACCGGTAATGGGCGTGGCTTCCACCAGCTTGACCTCGACGGTCATGCCCAAGTTCCAGCGGGCTCCGGACCGTTCGCCGATCAGGGCATGTTGGCGGTCATCATGGACGAAGAACTCGTTGCCCAGCTTGGAGACCGGCACCAGGCCGTCGGCGCCCGTCTCCTCCAAGCGCACAAACAACCCAAATCGGGTCACCCCGGTGATCCGGCCGGGGAAAGTGGCCCCCACGCGGTCGGCCAGGAAGGCGGCGACATAGCGGTCGGTGGCGTCGCGTTCGGCGGCCATGGCCCGGCGTTCGGCAAAGGTGATCTGTTCGGCAGTGTCCTTCAGTTGGGCAATGTCGCGGTCGGTGATGCCGTCGTCGCCTAAGCCCAAGGCCCGGATCAGTCCGCGATGGACGATCAGGTCGGCATAGCGGCGGATCGGCGAGGTGAAGTGGGCATACTTGGCCAAGTTCAGTCCGAAGTGGCCGATATTCTCGCTGGAATAGATGGCCTGCATCTGGCTGCGCAGCACCACC
>JANLPK010000228.1:0-3601 GCA_031367205.1 Alphaproteobacteria bacterium | reverse complement strand
CATGCTTAGCGCTCCCATTGATGCCGCGATCAAGCCCACCACCGTTCTGCGACCCAACGCGATCTCTGGTCTCTCCATCAGAAGCTCCTTAGGCTAGCGCGGCATTGGTGATTTGCGATGGCGGTAAGATGCGGCACATTGGTGCCAGTCTAAACTCGGCATTGCGGCCGGTGTTCCCCTGCAAAGTGAAGCGCATGACCAAACAGCCCGATGCGACCGACGAAAAGATCATGCTGGCCCTGCGCGATAATGCGCGCACCCCTCTGGTAGCCCTAGCCCGCACAATCGGCCTGTCACGCAGCGCGACCCAGGAACGCCTCGCCCGGCTCGAACGCTCCGGCACCATTGCCGGCTACACCATCCGCTATCGCGCGCCCGATGCCTCCGAGGTCCGAGTCTGGATGTTCCTCACCTTCTTCCAGGGCATCATCTGCAAGGACATCGTGCCCAGCCTGATGCGGCATCCCGAAATCCGCCTGTGCCACAGCCTGTCGGGCAAGCCCGACCTCACCCTGCTCGCCCACTTAGCCACCCACGAAGCCATCATGGACCTGCGCGAAGCCATCGCCGCCATCCCCGGCGTCGCCGAGGTCACCACCTGCCCCGTCCTCAAAGGCCACTTCGACGCCTGGAGTGGAGAGGTTTCAGATGTGGTTCAGGCGGCACGGGGGTAGAGAGTCAGAGGGTCTCGGTCACGCTACAGCCTTTTCCCGCACACTCAGTTCCAGATTGAGCGCTGCTAGCACCTTGAGCAGGGTCTCCAAGGTCGGATTGCCGTCAGCACTTAGCGCCGAATAGAGCCCCTGCCGGTTCAGCCCCGTCTCTCTGGCCAACTCGCCCATCCCGTGATTGCGCCCGATAATCCCGATGGCATCAGCGATCAGTCCCGCATTGCCGCTGGCCATGGCGTCGCTCAACAGGGACGCCTGGGTGGCGGGGGTTCTGAAGTACTTATCGGGATCAAAGGCAGTGGTTTCGATGGCCATGGCGCGCTCCCTAAAGTTCCAGCTCGATCAGCTTAGCAAGACGGATATCCCGCGCCTGTGTGCGCTTTGTGCCGCCTACCAACATGAAGATCACCACCCTCTGTCGAACCGTGAAATAGAGCCGCAGCCCGGATCCGTGGTGGATCCGTAACTCACTGACCCGATCCCCTACCGAAGCATGATCGCCCAACAAACCGCGCCGAACCCGCAACAGCCGCTGAGCGACAATCGCAGCGACGACCTCGTCTCCCAGCCCATCGAGCCAGTTGGAAAACTCCGTCGTCAGTCGAACTTCGAATTCCATGTCGTTTATAATCGACGATCTGTGAATTGTCTATGGCAGCGACATTTGTTCTTGTTATGTTCGATTTTGTCAAGCTTGCCGATTGGGAAAATCGTGCATGCCCCTGCAAGCCAAGCTTTTGAACTGGACTCGTGAGTTACGACTTTCGCGTTCAGCATTGGAGATGAGTCCTACTGGAAGTCGTTTCCCTGCCCGTTGTACATGGTCAGTGGCTCTCAGCCGCCGGGATCACTCCTCCCGCGCGGCCTATCCGGCGTGAAATCGACATCGCTTTTCGGTGTCTATGGCGATGTACATAAGCCATCGCTGCGAAGCGGGCGACGATGGGTGTCCGCCAACCCGCATCGATCACGACGGTATCGGTCCACTGGGTCATCTCGCCATCGGGCTGGATTGAGAGCCTATGGTCCCAACGCCTTATGCCGTTGCCAGACTCGCGACTTTGGATGATCCGGGCTCTCGGATCGAGCCTCTCGATGAACATCGCGTGGCCCTTCTGCTTGAACCACCCCCAGAAGGTTACATCCACAATAATGGTATCGCCCTCTCGGAAGGGACCGTCTTCGGGTAGTCCGGAATAGGTCGCGATACCGGCCATGGCTTGCGCCATTTCCGAGAAATGCAGCGCTGAGCAAAACACCGCGTCAGGATGATCCGGATAGTGCGCGGTGATCTCGACCATGATTGGCATTGATCACTCCCCCCCTACCTAAACCCAACCCCCTCAAATTCCCCGCTCTCCCGCCAGGCCTTGATGTACTGGAAGAACGCCGTCGCCCCCGCCGGATAGCCCACATAGTACTTTGCCCCTGGCCCCGGATCCTGGCCCTCATTGTTGTAATAGCCCGGCGTGCAGTCGGCCGCCCCCATCATCCGGCCCATGCCGGTGAGGAGCAGGTCGACCCAGGCGTCTTGCGCCGCCTTCGTCACCTCGACCTGCTTGGCCCCCCGCTCCAGAGCGTGGGCCACCACCGTGGCGATGGTCTTGCCGGATTCGGTCAGGTTATGGGGCACATTGGAGATCAGGTTGGCCCCTTGGGTCGGCTGCACGAAGAAGGCGTTGGGGAAGCCGTGCACGTGGATGCCGTGCTTGCTGCGCATGCCCTCGCCCCAGGCTTGGGACAGTGTCACCCCGTCGCGGCCCGTCAGGTCGAACCCGGCGCGGCGCTTAAGTTCCGTGCCCACCTCAAAGCCTGAGGCATAGATGATGCAGTCGACCTCATACTCGATGCCATCCACCACCACGCCCGTCTCGGTGATCGCCTCCACGCCCTTGCCGTCGGTGTGGATCAGGTGGGCCGCGGGTTCGTTGAAGGCCTGCAGATAGGTGTCGTGGAAGCAGGGCCGCTTGCAGAGTTGACGATACCAGGCCTTCAGGCTCTGGGCGGTCGCCGCATCGCCGACGATCTCATCGACCCGACCCCGAATCTCTTCCATCTTCTCAAAGTCACTGTCCTCATAGGCGGCCAGCATTTGCATGGGAGAGCGTTGATCGGCGGGTAGTTGACCGATCTTGGCGCGGATGCGGCGCGACAGGTCGGTCCATCCGTCTTGAACCAGGTCCTCCTCGGCATTCCCCATGGCCTGATTGGCGGTGAAGTTTTCCAGCCAACGCAGCTGCCAGCCGGGCGTAGCGATTTGCGCAAACCAGTCCGGATCAATCGGCTTATTGGCCCGCACATCGATAGAGCTTGGTGTGCGCTGGAAGACGTAGAGGTCCTTACACGCCTTGGCCAGGTGCGGCACCGCCTGCACGGCCGTGGCCCCTGTGCCGATGATCGCCACGCGCTTGTCCTTGAGCTTGACCATCTGCGCGCCCAGCGGATCGCCGCCCGTATAGTCATAGTCCCAGCGGCTCGTGTGGAAGCTGTGGCCCTTGAAGCTTTCAATGCCCGGAATGCCCGGCAGCTTGGGCACATGCAGCGGCCCGGTGCCCAGGCCGATGAAGCTGGCGGTAAACTCATCGCTGCGATTGGTGGAAATCACCCAGACCGAGCGCGCCTCATCCCATCGCAGGTCGGTCACCTCGGTATGGAAAAGCGCATTGTCATAGAGGCCGTACTGCTTCCCGATCCGCTGACACTGGGCCAAGATCTCCGGCGCATGGGCATATTTCTCGGTAGGCATATGGCCGGTCTCTTCCAGCAGCGGCATATAGACCATGGAGGCTGTGTCGCACTGGGCGCCGGGATAGCGGTTCCAATACCAGGTGCCGCCGAAGTCGCCGCCCTTCTCGATGATCCGCACATCCTTGACACCGGCCTCCACCAGCCGCGCGCCGGTCACCAGCCCTGCAAAGCCCCCGCCCACA
>JANLPK010000216.1:0-12874 GCA_031367205.1 Alphaproteobacteria bacterium | reverse complement strand
GGCGGCCTAGCCAATCCCATCGTCTCGATCACCGAAGACATCGGCTCAGCGACCCTCTCGGCAGCCTCGATGATTATGCCAATCCTGGCCCCGATCCTGGTGGCCATCCTGCTCTTCTGGGCGTGGCGGGTTTGGTCGATGGTCAAGCGGACGCGGTTGCCAAAGTCCAGCTAGCCCCTACCCCATCGGGTAGAGGATCTCCTTCGAGACAGCGTCGATCTTAGCCAAGACCTCTTTGCTCAAGGTCACATCGCCGGCCGCAAAGATATCGGCCAACTGATCGGTATTGGTCGCCCCGACAATGGTCGAGGCCACATAGTCCGGCTGCTTGCTCCAGGCGGTGGCCAGAGTCACCAGCGACATCCCGGCCTCCGCTGCGATGGTCGCAAACCGCTCGGTCGCCGCCAGCGTCTTCTCATTGACGAAGCGCGTGGCCATAACGGCCTGGCGTCCACCGATATTGAGATAGTTGGAGAACCGCGCGCCCTCAGGCCGCGCCCCGTTCTGATACTTGCCCGACAGCACCCCACCGGCCAGCGGGGAGTAAGGGATCGAGCTCACCCCTTCCTGCAGGCACACCTGGGCCAGCTCGTCTTCGAACCGGCGGTTGTTCAGGCTGTGGTTATTCTGGATCGTATGATAGCGCGCCACGCCCAGACGCTCTGACGCCGCGATCGACTTCATCAGGCCCCAGCTGGTCTCATTACTACAGCCCAGCACCCGGACCTTGCCCTCGCGGACCAACTCATCAAGCACTTCCATGGTCTCGTCATAGGCGGTGCCGTGGTCGGGCCAATGGGTCTGGTAGAGATCCACATAGTCGGTGCCCAACCGCGTCAGGCTGGCCTCGACGGCGCGCGTGATGTTGTGGCGGTCCAGCGCCGTCATCCCGGCCCGCTGCGACGATTTGATCCAACCGTGGCTGGGCCCGGAAACCTTGGTGGCGATGATCAGCTCATCGCGCCGTTTGGTCTTCATCCAGCGCCCGACGATCTCTTCGGTCAGCCCGGCCCAGCTCTCCTGCGGCGGCACCGGATAGTTCTCGGCGGTGTCAAAGAAATTGATCCCGGCGTCCAGCGACTGGTCCAAGATCCGATGGGCCGTCTTCTCGTCGGCCTGGTTGCCAAACGTCATGGTCCCCATACAGATGGCCGACACTGTAATGGGGCTCTTGCCGAGACGTTTGGTTTGCATAGGGGCGGTCCTTGATTGTGTGGCGCAGACCGTTAGCGACTATTAAGCCGAGTCAAAAGGCCAAGCTGTCGCCGTGACCCGATTTTCTCGAATTACCGTGATGCCGTCTGGGTCGTGCCCTTCTTGGCCAAGGCGCTCTGCACAAGGTCATGATAGTCGAACACGCTGAGGCCCTTGCCCATCACCGGGCCGGGCGGACGATTTCCGCAGGCCATGTCCAGCAGCGCCATGTCGTCGGTATCCGGATCTAAAAACTGCCATTCGCCGGGCGTCTCGACCGCGCGTACGGTCTCACCACCTCGATTGACAAACCTGCGCGCGACGTCGCGCGATTGACGCACTGTGCAGACGAATTCCCTGCGGTAGGCAACCATGGTCGCCCCGTCCATCGGGGTCGCGATGATCAGATAGGCCCAGGCACGCAGATAGGGACCCTCACGCTCCAAGGTCGAGGTGTCGTAGACCAAGGCGCTTTGGCCCTTGTGGAAACTCACCACCGCAAACGGCGCGGCAATCGTTTGGGTCGCCAGGCCGAACACACCGACCGCAATGGCGACAACAACCCCCAGATGACGCATGCTCAGCCTCCATAGTTGGGCGTCAAGCTGTGCAATATGGCACAAGACTGCCCGTCAAGGCGACTCAGCTACAATTCCGAGGCCACTATTTGGCTAGGTCAGGTCGACTGGCCAGGAATGCGGCCTTCTCGGCGGCGGTCAAAACCTTACCGCGCTTCTGCCGACTGACCTTGGGCGTCGGCGGCTCAAAGGTGGAAGTCTTGGCCTTGGATCCGGAGCCTTTCAGGTCCGACAGGCGCGTTTTGGTGTGCGGCGTTTTCAAGATGACCTCGGTCGGCGTTTGGAACTTGCTTAGCCTAAATACATCAATCCGTTGCGGAAGTTATCAGTCCCTGTAAACATCCCTGAGTCGTCTATTCGCCAGATTGTAGCAACTATGCACCCGACGATAGAGCAATATGCCCTAGAGAAGTACGTTAGCCGCACCTGCGTTCGCCACATGCCCCTGCGTTTGGCCAGCATCGTTCTGGTGGCAGGGTTGACGGCCTATCTGCAGATTTGGTCGTGGCCACTCGCCTGCGTTTGGGCGTTGGCCTATCTGGCGGCCGAGCTCGAGGTTGTGCGTTGGTGGCGTGGAGTTCAGCCCAAACTGTCGGGCGTTCCGGCCGTGCGGTTAGGAGGCCTCAACCGTCAGCTCATTTTGCGCTCAGCGCTTATTGCGATTGTGGCGGCCGTTCCCTGCCTAGTGACCCCCACCTCGACCCACGACAACCAGATCGTCGGGGTATTGATCAGCGGTGCCATCTTGTTGGTGATCGCCGCGCAACATAGCCTGCACCGCAACATGTTCTTCGCCACTGCGCCGGTAGCAGCAGTCGCCTATCTCTGGAACCTATTCGCGCTTGGGGACGGGGTCACCTCCTGGATATTCCTAGCCATTGGCGTGTTCCTGGTCGCCAATGCCCGGGGCAGCCAGTACTCCAATGCTCTGGCCTATGCGGACCTGACGCGCACCAAGGTTGAGGCTGATATCGCAAACGCCGCAAAGAGCCGGTTCCTCGCCAAGATTAGCCACGAAATCCGCACGCCCCTTAACGGCATATTGGGCATGGCCCAGTCGATGAACTTGGATCAAACCACTGACCTGCAGCGCGAGAAATTGGATGTCATCGGTGCGTCCGGGCGCAGCCTCCTGCATCTCCTCAATGACCTTTTGGATCTTTCCAAGATCGAAGCTGACAAGGTCGAATTGGAAGCCATCGCCTTTAACCTCGAAGACCTGCTGAGCAAGACTTTTGACGCAACCCACGCCGCCGTTGTGAACCCCAACGTCGTGGCCACCCTCGAGATCGCTCAGGTTCGTGGCATCTATCTCGGCGATCCCACGCGCATCCGGCAAATCGTTGAGAACCTGCTTTCCAACGCTTTCAAGTTTACCCCCGCCGGTGAAGTCAAGATGGCAGCGGAATCATCGGCCCTAGGGATCAGGGTCAGTATCTCAGATACCGGGATTGGCATCCCAGCATCCGCCGCGACCAAGATCTTCGAGGCCTTTTCCCAAGCCGATGAGACAACCACCCGCGAACGCGGAGGTACCGGCCTTGGCCTCGCCATCGCCAAGCGCCTTGCGATCCTGATGGGCGGCGACGTTGCCCTCGTCAGCGAGACGGGTCAGGGATCAGTTTTCACCCTGACCTTACCCCTGCGCTATGTCGGCGACACCTTGAACCTGCCATCGGGCGTTCCGGCTGAAGCCGCGCAAAGCCAGGATGGCCGACAGCTCCGGGTGCTGATCGCCGAGGACAACCCCACCAACCAAGCCGTACTCCGCAGCCTGTTTGGTCATGTGCCGGCAGACTGCACCTATGTGGAAAACGGTCAGCAAGCCTTGGCGGCCTTTGAGGCTGAGCCCTGGGACCTCATCCTCATGGACATTCAGATGCCGGTGATGGACGGTTTAGCCGCCACCCGCGCCATCCGCGCCCTGGAGGCGGCCTCTGGTGCGTCACCGACCCCAATCCACGCCCTAACCGCCGATGTCATGTCGCACCAGCTTGTCGCCCACCGGGCCATGGGCATTGACGGTCATATCGGCAAGCCGATCATCGTGGCAGAGCTCTTCTCCCTGCTATCGGAGATTGCCGAACGACAGTCGTCGGAGCCACGCAACACTCCGGTTTTGCAGGAAGCCTGATAAACGGGTTCGCAAAGTGTCGATCCAGGCCCTACCCTCGATGACATGCTGGGGCTCATCCGAACCATCTCGTCCAATCTCGCCGCGTTTCCACGGATCGCCATCGACCCCACCGGTCATCGCCAGGCTGCAGTCGCCATCGTCTTGGCTCCGCGCTGGGGTCGACTGAGCTTCCTGCTCACCCGGCGCGCGCTCACCTTACGCCGCAATGCCGGCAACTACGCCCTGCCCGGAGGCCACTTCGATCCCGGCGAAGACGCCATCGAGGCCGCGCGCCGCGAAACCGCTGAGGAGCTGGGAGTCACCGTTGAACGTGAACACGCCCTGGGCCAGCTCGATGACTTCATCACCTTGGGCGGCCACGTGGTGACGCCGGTGGTCTTCTATGTGCCCCGTCGCCTGCGGATGTCGCCAAACCCTGATGAGGTGCACCAAGCTTGGCACGTGCCGGTGGCCCATCTCAATCGCCCAGGTTCCCCGCGCCCGGAGGCACATCCTGACGGCGGCCCGCCGATCCTGCGCATGTATGCCCGGGGAGGCTGGTTGAATCCCCCCACCGCCGCCTGGCTATACCAATTCCGCGAAGTGGCCCTACATGGTCGCGCCACCCGCGTGGACACCGTCGGTCAACCCAACTGGACGGCGGTATGATCGCCGCAATGGAGAACCCTTAGAATGACCCCGCAAGAGATCCTGGATTTCGCTGACCGATATGTCACCGCCCTCGAAGGCGACGATCTTAGCCTCGTGCAGTCATTTTACGCGCCCGATGCGCGGCTCTGGCACAATACCGACGACATCGCTCAGAACCTCGAAGTCAGCATGAAGTCGATGAAGTGGTTCATGCGCAATCTGCCGGGTCGCCACTACCGCGTGCTTCGGCGTGAAGCCCTTCATGACGGCTTTCTTCAGCAACACGTCCTGGAAGCCCCCCTGCCCGACGGCACCGCCTGGAGCCTTAAGGCCTGCGTCGTGGTGACAGTGACCGATGGCAAGATCTCCCGCTTGGACGAATACATGGACTCTGCTGAGACTGCCGCCTTGGCCGGAGTGCGGCGTTAGCCCTTCCTCCCCGTAAAGGCTCCGATCCGCGCTTCCATATCCGGTCCTCTCCCCTCGCCACGATAGATCTCATGGCTCAGTCCCGCGTCGAGATCCAACCCGTCGGTCTCGTCCAATAGACGCTTATTGGCAGCATGGCTGAAGGACGAATTGGCCCTGATCTCGGCGGTCAGTGCCAGCAAAGCGGCATCAAAATCTCCGTCGGCCACACAGGCATTGGCTAGGCCCATCGCGGCGGCCTGGGTGCCCGAATAGGTCCGACAGGTAAACATCATCTCCCGCGCCTTGCTGGTCCCCACCCGCCTGGGCAGCCGCTGGCTCAAACCCCACACCGGCGTCAGCGCCCACTTGGCATGGGTGTCGGCAAACTTGGCCGACTCTGCGGCCAAGATCAGGTCGCCGGCCAGGGCCAGTTCCAGGGCCCCCGTATAGCAATGGCCATGCACCGCGCTAATCACCGGCAGCGGCAGGTTCGCCAACCGCTCAATCACCCGGCTTTGAAAATTCGGCTCCGGCAACCGCTCGCCCGCCGCGATATCGCCGAGGTCATGGCCTGCTGAGAAGCATCGCCCGGCCCCGCGCACCACCACCACACTCACGGTCCCCGGCGCCGCGGCAATCGCCTTCACATGGGCATTGAGGTCCGTAAACAACTCCACATTCAGCGAGTTGAGTTTATCCGGACGATTGAGCGTCAGGGTCGCAACCCCCTCTTGGTCGTCTCGCAGCACAAGATTGGTCATCGGGCACCCTCACATCATCCAGGGTCCCATTGATGCAGGCGCCCGCCGGGGGCTCAAGCGGATTCTTATGGCGACGCCCTTTCGTCCCGCGCTGCTTTGTGATCATCGTGGCGTGCTCGCCATCGCAAAGGACCTCGCCATGACCGCCCCCGTTCGCGCTGCAGATGCTCCCTTCGCCGTCGAGGTCGAGCAAGACAAAGACTATTGGTGGTGTGCCTGCGGCCTGTCGGCCAACCAACCCTTCTGCGACGGCAGCCATAAGGTCACCGACTTGACCCCGGTAAAATACACCGCAACCGCCACCCGCACCGTGTTCTTCTGCGGCTGCAAGGCCACGGCAAAGCAACCCCTCTGCGACGGCAGCCATAACGCGGCCTAGGCCAACGCAGCGATGACCACCTTGGTGCGATGGGTCACTGTTGGTGCGCTGTTCGCCATCCCGTTTGTTGTCCTGCTCGTCGATAGAAGCCTCTATTTCCCCTATGTGACCGCGCGAGGTTTCGCCTTCAGGGTCCTCGTCGAAGTTGCTTTCGCAGGTTGGGCGCTCTTGGCCCTGGGCGACCGGACGTACCGCCCCCGTGGCAGTTGGATTGCAGTTTCCCTGGGTCTCTATGTCGTCTGGCTAGGCATAGCCGACGCCGCATCGATCAATCCCCACAAGGCTTTCTGGGGCAATCTGGAACGCATGGAAGGCTGGATTAGTCTGGCTCATCTGTTCGCATTCTTCTTGGTCGCATCGGCGATCCTCCGGGCCGAGAACCTCTGGCATCGCTGGTGGCTCACCTTCGTGGCGGCCAGCAGCCTGGTCTGTGTTTACGGTATCCTTCAACTCGCCCACTTGGCCCGCATCGCCCATGATGCCCAGCGTCTTGACGCCCTCACCGGCAATCCGGAATTCCTCGGTGGCTACCTACTCTTTGCGATCACAATGACTCTTTGGTTGGCCGCCAGTGCAAGACGACCTATCGCCCGTTGCTGCTTCGTCGCTCTCGCCCTCATGCAAACCATGATCTTGGTTCAATCTGGAACGCGCGGTGCTCTGGTGGGCCTGATCGCCGCCGTCGGCCTTAATCTGATCGCCTGGATCATCATCGGAGGAAAGAAGACCCGAGCCGCTGGGATACTCGCGCTCTTCCATGTCCCAATTGCGATCATCGCCTTTCTGGTTGTGCGCGACCTTCCGATCTTTTCGGCAAACCCTACCTTCACGCGCTTCACCCATTTCGGCCTTGGTGAGCTCCAGGTTCGCTTCAAGCTTTGGCACATGGCCATCCAAGGCTTCCTCACCCACCCAATCTTGGGTTGGGGTCATGAGGGTTTCAGTTACGTTTTCAACCGGTACTATGATCCCACCTTCACCGCGGTGGAACCTTGGTTTGACCGGGCTCACAACGTAGGTCTCGATGTCCTAATCACCGGCGGCCTGCCCGGCCTATTGTTCTTCTTGAGCGTCCTTGGTGGGGCCGCCTGGGCTCTCTGGCGGGCGCCCGTTCCTCGCGCAGAACGCATCATCCTGCTCGGAGGCCTGCTGGCCTACGGCATCCAAGGCCTTGTCGTCTTCGACAGCCTAATGACCTCTCTGCCGCTGTTTGCCCTGTTGGCGTTCGCCCACAGCCTGAAAACCAAGCCGCTGAGCCCCTCCGACCCTATTTCGTTCCCTTGGATTCGAAGCTCTGCGATTTGCTTGATCCTGTTCGCCACAATATGGACCTTGAATGTCCCGACTTGGCGTTCTTCCCGCGATCTGGTCAGCGCCCTGGCTCCAAGGGATGGTGGACCCATGCGGCTTGGCGACCTCAAGACCGCCGTGGATCGCCACGGGTTTGCGGATCTGGAAGTCATCGAAAAGCTGGCCGAGGTCGCCACGGTCGTCGCGGGGGCCAGCGAGCACTCCACCGCCGACAGGCAACGCTTCCTCGCCTATGCGATCAGCCGAACCCAATCCGAGCTCGCTAAGGCCCCGCACGAGGCGCGGCTACGCCTGCAGCTGGCCAAGCTCTATCGCAGCGTAGGCCAGAGTCACCTCGCCAACCGCGAGATCACTGTCGCGCTCAAGGATGCGCCAAAGCACCCCCAACTATTGGCAGAATCTAAACGCTAAGCCGCTGACCGTCGACGACGCATCGCGGTGCCCACCAAACCAAATCCGGCAATCATCATCGCCCAGGTCGCGGGCTCAGGCACGCCAGTCAGGAAATAGGTAATGTCGGCAACTGAGTACCAAGCGACGTCTCGCCCATCGCCATAGGGGTTGGTACCGTCGGTGCCTTCGAAGGTGAACGCCACCCGTGAGACATTGTCTTGCTCGAAGGTCAGCAACTGTTCGGTACTGCTGCCGGTGATCGATTGGGAACCGATGAATACCGACTGCATATTATAGAGGCTGACCGTGAAGGTCATCGGATGAGAGTTATAACAGCTCGTGCACTGACCCAAAATCAGTGAGCTCAGGCGAACCGGGCCGTTGAACTGGATGAATTCTCCGTTCTGACCGTATCCGTTGATGGCGCGCGTCGGCGCGCCGAAACCATGGAAACCGTCCGGCACGGATCCGGAGAGTTCATGGCTGAACAATCCGTCGGCAAAGGCTGTCGCCGGCTGGCCGTTGAAATAGACCAAGGCCGCATTGGCGGAGTTCGCCGCAAGACTCAGGGCCAGGGTCAGAGCGACCGAAAGCACACGCATAGAAACCCCCAACTCGCCGCCCATGTTTTGGCGACACACCTCTGCGCAGATTGTTAACGACAGCAGAGCTCAACTCGAAGTCGATTCCCTTGTAAGGCGAGATTTCGGCGTAGAGATATGCCGCTTGAGGCGAGTCGGGGCCAAGCTTGTCACAGCTAGACAATCTCGCCCTTCTGCCCTCTCCTGTCGCCAACCAAGAAACGCCAGGGCCGAAACCAACATGCAGACTTCCGACCAGCCTTCCTCGGGTCACGAGCCCGTCGTCGATGCGCGAACCTACGGGTTCCTAGGGTTCATGATCGTGCTCAATGTGCTCAACATCCTTGATCGCCAGATGTTGCCGACCTTCGGCAATGAGATCAAAGCCGCACTCCACCTCAGCAACGGTCAATACGGTCTGCTCACCGGCTTGATGTTCGTGCTGCTCTACGGCCTGCTCAGCCCCTTCATGGGTTTGATCGCTGACGCCGTCCACCGGCCCCGGTTTGCCGCCTTCGGGGTGGGTCTCTGGAGCATGCTCACTGCCGCCTCCGGCCTGGCCCACAGTTTTGCCAGCCTGGCCATCCCGCGCATCTTCATCGGCGTGGGTGAATCCACCCTGACGCCCACGGCACTTTCCATGCTGGCCGACCGCTTCCCGGCCCGTCGCCTAGGCTTCGCGTCGGGGGCCTATTATGCGGGCGTGCCCTTGGGCTCAGGCCTCGCCTTCTTCGTGGCGGCGCTGTTTGGCCCAACCATCGGCTGGCGCAACTGCTTCCTGGTCATCGGCGGGGTCGGCGTCTGTCTCGCCCTGGTCCTGTCCACGCTTAGGGAACCGCGCGGAGCCACCGCCAGCACCGGCAAGAAGCCGCTTGAGGCCATCAAGGCCATGCTGGCCCTGTTGCCGGAAATGTTTGGGGCCATGAAGCGCTCCCCGGCCCTGCTGGCCACCATGATCGGCGGTATCGGTGTCCATATTGCCGTTGGCGCCGCCAGCTTCGACACCCTCTGGTGGAAGGAGGACCTGCACCTCAATACCGGTCCGCTCTTCCTGAAGATCGCTCTGATGTATGCGACCGTGGGCGTGGCCGGCAATGTGCTGGGCGGTCTGATGGGCGACTGGTGGCTGAAGAGGACCGGCCAGGGCCGACCGATGTTCATCATGCTGGTGTTGCTGGTCTGCGCACCGATCAACTTTCTCTATCGTATGACCGATCATGCCGGCCTGATGTTCTGGCTGGGCATCGGCACAGGTATTTTTCAGCTGGCGGCCATGTATGGCGGGGCCTACGCCACGGTGCAGGAACTGGTGCCCCAGCGCATCCGCGCCACCGCCGTGGCCATGTTCATCCTGGGCGTCAATGTGGTGGGCATCGGCACGGCCACCACCATCGGCGGTTTCATGGTCGATGCCTTCGCCAAGGCCGGTCACCCGCGCCCGATCAGCGACATGATGTTGATCATGACGGGTGTCTCGATGCTCGCCATCCCGGCCTTCTTCATCGCCGCGCGGCGCTTTGGCACCGATCGCGAGGCGCTGAGGGTCAGAGAGAACGGCGGCGCCTAATCGTCTGTCCCAAGCATCAGGTTCGCCGATCTCGCGACCGGCGAACCCGTAAATAGCCCTCTAGACGTAGTTCGCAGTCACGGTCCGACGGCTGCGGCGAACGGCGGTGCCCATCATTCCGAAGCCCATAATCATGAGCCCCCAGGTCGCGGGCTCAGGCACGCCTGCCACAAGTGACGACGTGGCCGTAACAAACCCGGTGGCACCGGGGTTGAAAGTATTCACCCGGTATCTTCCGACGCTATCTTGGAAGAAGAACCGGATGTCGTTGTTGGCCGCTGTAAAGAACCGCAGCCCGACCCCGTCCAGGAAGGCCGGACCATCGGTGAAGTAGTTACCGTAGGTGGGCGCGTCCGGCGCAACGATGGCCGAACCATTGACCATGCCGGTGATGCTGGTGATGGCATACGCCGTGTGGCCGCCGACCTGGGTTGCGACATTCGAGGTCGTGAATATCCCGCTGCCAACCGCCATGGCCGGATTGCCGAACAGGTTTGTCCCGGAAAACTGGAACATGTATTGCGCCGCGGAGGCAGGTGCCGAGGCCGCCATTGCGATCACGGCTGTGAACGCCAAAAGTGATTTTGTCATTGTAAACTCCCAAGGCCCCGACACCTGGCGCAACTGCCAGGCAAGGGAGACCGGGTGAGATACGTTCGGGCGTCAGCAATAGTTGCGCCCGGCCTAAAGGAAAGCCCGAACCTCGGCCAAGAAGGCGTCCAGCCGATCATGGTGCACCCAGTGACCAGCGTTCTCGAACTCCACGAGCCGAGCATCCTTGAAATGGCTCATCCGCCCGTCACGCTCCGGGTTGGACGCCCAGCTTTCCTTGCCGTTCACCAACAGGATCGGACAAGCGATATTGGCCCATAGTTGTTGTTGCTCGGCGGCGCTGAAATCCACCGGCGAGAACGAGCGGGCATAGTTGTCAAACTTCCAGCTATAGGTGCCGTCCTCGTTCTGGCTCACCCCGTGCACGGTCAGGTACCGCGCCTGCTCCGGCGTCAGGTGCTTGTTCTCGCCCTGCATCCTGCTCAGCGCCTCTTCGATGGAGCCATAACGTTTGGGCACCCGCCCGGCCAAGGCGCGCGTCTCGCTCACCCAGTGCCGGATCCGCTCCACCGGCGAGCGGCCCGCCCGCGCGGCGATCATCTTGGGCGACGGCCCCAGCCCCTCAATAGCCACCAGCTTACTCACCGTTTCCGGGAACGCCCCGGCATAGCGCAGCGCAATCGCCCCACCCATCGAGTGGGCCACAATCCGCACAGGCGCCAACTTCTGCTGATGGATCAGTTGCGCCAGGTCATAAACAAAGGCCGACATGGAATAGTCGCCGCTGGGGCTATAGGCGCTGTCCCCATGGCCGCGAATATCGGGCGCGATCACGTGGTAATCCTCCCGCAGATCCTGCGCCACCCAGTCCCAGTTGCGACAATGGTCGCGCCCGCCGTGCAGCAGGATCAACGGCGGCGCTTCGGGATTGCCCCAATCGGCATAGTGCAGCCTAAGCCGCTGGGAGATATAGGTCTGCGAGGTGGGGCCATGATCGATCATGGGCGAAGAGATACAGAAACCGGCTCGCCAAGACCAGCTTGGCCGCTGGCCACCGCCCTCTCCCCCTTCAGCGTCGCCAACTCCTTGGCCGCCCGCTGATAATGCCTGTGCCAGTACCAGTCCGGTGCAGACGGTGTCTTGTGATCTTCCGGCATGATAACTTCATTGCCCTCAAGATCGGTAAACTGGGGTCCCTCAGGGCGGTCAAACCATCGCTGAACGATCACCCTAACCTGGGTCGGTCCCTCGTCCTCTCCCGCCACCGGCGGCCCCATGGACTGCCGCGTGCCATAGACCTTGGGGGCCAACAACGCCGTGCGCCAGCGGATGGTCTGGATACGAACCCTGTCGGATCGCACCGTCTCTTCGGTGGTTTCCAGCGCCACCTCATAGGCTAAGTCAAACATGGTCTCGGCCCCGATCTCCTTGGCCCGCAGATACGTCTCATGAAACTCATCATGCCGATTGCGCCATCTGTGGATCACCGCGGCGCAGGGCATGGTCGGGTCAGCCCCGATGGCCATCACGCTTTCGCCGGCCGCAATCCGCGCACAGATCTCTTCGCCCAGCTGTGGCGTATAGGCTGACTTTCGCGTGCCTCGCCGATTGGGGTTCAACATCTGGCGCCACCGGCGATCAAAATTGGCCACCCGCGTCCGCTCTTGCCGCCCCCGCCGCGCCTGCGCCTTGGCCTCGTCCACCCACTGCCCAAACACCGGCTCCCGCAGCGCCCAATCCCGGATCGCCCGGCGCGACGGCATCCCGTCCAGCCGCTCCACCCGCCGCTCGCTCATCCCGCAGGCCAATTTCTCACAGATCGCCTTGGCCACATCCCAATCAAATCGCACCCCAGGCCCCCGCGCCCGCACGTCCTCGCCGCCCAGCAAAGCCGGTGTTTCAAAACTCATGGCCCCTCCGGAGCTTTCAAATTGGAAGCCCCAAGAGTGCCACAACCGAACACTTATGTCAAGAACAAACAAAGAACATTTCGCACCCACCAAACACACCATCCATCACTGTCATCCCGCATGCAACGAAGCGAAAGTGCGGGACCCAGAAGCACCGATCCCCCCTGCAAACCCCGCGCCTCTAGGTCCCGGACAGCCGCTACATCGCACGGGGAATTACGGTGACTGTGCACTTAATTGACACCCCACCATCCCTCCAGAGACCGCAGTCGCTCAATCAATTAAGTGCACTGTTGTCTAATTGATTTCACTTTGTGTCTCCGGATTTGGCTCTTCTGACCTTGGTCTATGGTTGTCTAATTGATTTCACTTTGTGTCTCCGGATTTGGCTCTTCTGACCTTGGTCTATGGTTGTCTTCGGGGTCATGGCCTGGCTGGGGAGCCTTGTTGGCGATGCCGCATGATCGCGG
>JANLPK010000212.1:0-5830 GCA_031367205.1 Alphaproteobacteria bacterium | reverse complement strand
CGGACGAAGACAAAGCTCGTCAATGGGCTGAAGAGAACGTCGAAGCCATCAAGGCTCAACGAGAGCGCATCGATGCAGTTGGCGTTTTCGGAGAGGATCTTCGGACCTGGTGAATGCGGCAATTTGACGTATTTCGAAATCCGTCAATTCGCTCGCGGTCGATCTATCCCTTTGTCGTGGTTCTCCAATCACACCTGATGGAAGCCAGCAATATGACTGTTGTCGCACCCGTCATTCCACAGGATTATCGTTCAACATTCACTCATTTTAGCACAGTTGTGACCCTGGCCGATCAGGAAGTAATCGTTCTGGTGAATGAGTTAGGAGCCGTTGAAACCCGTCTCCTTCAGCGATCAATCGGCAACCTAACTGACTTCGAAGACGAAATCCGCCGCGCGCTGGACCGGCTATTCACAGGCTTCTGAGGCCCTACATCCGCCGGGCCACTGCAAAATCCGCCAGGTCTTCCAGTGCCGGTCGCCATCCATTCGACCCGGCAAACTCCGACAACGCCGCCTTGGCACTCGCGGCATGGCCAGCGGCTAGGTCTAGCGTCGCCGCTTCAGCTCCGGTTTCCCGGATAAGGCCCTGAGCCCGCATGAAATCGGCCTGCGTTTGCTCGCGGCGAGCCACTGTCCGGTCCCAGAACGCTTTCTCGGCGGAGCCGGTGCGCGCAATCGCCAGCAACAGCGGCAAGGTCGCTTTGCCTTCCCGGAAATCATCGCCGGGGTTCTTGCCCAGCACCTCACTGGTGCCGGAATAGTCCAGGGCGTCATCGGCCAACTGGAACGCCAGCCCAAGGTCGCGACCGTACTTGCGCAGGGCCTTACACTGGCTCGCGCTCGCCCCGGCCGAAACCGCCCCGGCCTCAGCCGCTGCCGCAAACAGTTCCGCCGTCTTGGCCGCGATGATCTCCAGGTAGGTTTCCTGCGGAAGGTTCAGGTCATGAGCGCGCGTCAGTTGCAGCACTTCGCCCTCAGCGATCACCCGCGATGCCCTAGCCAAAATCTCCAAGGCCGACATGGACCCGGCCTCGACCATCAGCTCAAACGACCGCGCGAACAGAAAGTCCCCCACCAGGACGCTGGCCGGAGCGCCCCAGATCAGGTGCGCCGCGACCTTTCCCCGGCGCAGTTCCGAGGAATCCACTACGTCGTCGTGCAGCAAGGTCGCGGTGTGAATGAACTCCACCGAGGCCGCCAGCTTCAGACAAGAGTTATCCCGCGCCCCGGAGACCCGGGCGGCCGCAATGGTGAGAAGGGGCCGCAAGCGTTTGGCCGACCCACCGATCAAGTGTTCCGCAAGGGCCGGGATGACCGACACCGGGCTCTGCATCCGGTCGCGGATCAGGGCGTCCACACCCGCCATATCCTCCCGCGCAAGAACCAGCAGCCCGTCAATCGAGACGGGTTTGGGAGCGAGCGCAGCGCTGGCTGAGTCCACAAAGACTCCTGTCGAAGGCATAGCGCGCGGGGAGTGCGCCATTAGCGAGGGACAATGCGGACGCGATAAGGCACGGTCAAGGACAGCACAAGTCAGCTCCAACCCTTTGTCCGTATTATCCATGGCACAACCGCTCCCAGATCGCTTGCTTGATGGTCGCATCAGCCTGATTCAGTCGGCTCACGGATATCGCGCGGGCATGGATGCGGCTCTGCTGGCCGCCGCCTGCGACGCTCACGACGGCGCGCGGGTGTTGGAGGCCGGGTGCGGCCCAGGTGCTGTCCTATTGGCGGCGGCGGCTCGTCGGCCCGGTGCAATTTTCCACGGCATTGAGGATGACCAGCAGGCCTTGGACCTCGCCCAGCAAAACATCGTGGCCAATCAGCTTTCTGACCGTGTCACGGTCAGCGCCGCAGATGTCGGCCAGCCCTTCACCAAACTCGGGCTGACCCCCTTTGATGCTGTCATGGCCAATCCGCCCTTCTTCGATGACCCCAAGACCCTGCGGCCCCCCGATCCCGCCAAGTCCAAGGCCTGGATGGCGCAAGGCGGCCTGGCGGTCTGGGTCACCTTCCTGAACAAGGCAGTCCTCGAGGGCGGGACCCTAACGATCATCCATCGCGCCGACCGATTGGCAGACCTGCTGGCCTTACTGGCCCCGAAGGCGGGATCGTTCCAAATCCGCCCCATCGCTCCCCATGCCGACGCCCCGGCCAAGCGCGTGGTCGTCCGGGCCGTCAAGACCGGCAAAGCCCCGCTGCGCCTGCTGCCGCCCCTGGTGCTCCATCCGCGACAAGGGGCCAAACACACGTCGGAGGCTGAGGCGATCCTGCGCGGCCATGCGACCCTGGAGTGGCTCTAGATTATCTCCGTCAAGCATGATCTATGCTGGGGACTTGGCACCAACTCGGGACTGCGACATGCTTCGACCCCATCTGATGCTCTTAGCTGCACCCTTGCTCATGGTCGGCGCTGCTCAGGCGCAAACGGCACCCCAGCCTCTCACGCCGTTCCAGAACGCTGCGAGCCCAATGTCGGCGTTCAGCGCAAGCGTCAGCCTCTCCCAAGCCAATGCCCTTCGCGCCGCAGGCTTCGCCAAAACCTCGGTCGAGCACCGGTTTGACCGGAGCGAGGTTACGGGTTCGCTTGGTTTCCTTTGCGGTCTCCAACCTCGCCTGGATGAGCACATCGGCGCGGCAAACGGCTATGACCCCCACGGCAGGTTCATCGGCGCAAAGCTGACCCGGCGGTTCTGATTACCCCTCAGTTCGGGTGCATTGCCAGTTTAAGATCCCCGGCGCATCCTGATCTCGGACGGGCTAACGGAGATTAAAATGCTGAGCGCTAGTCTTATCGCCATTGTTCTGATGTTGGCCGCCGCCCCGGCCAACGCCCAGCTGCCCGACCTCTCCAAGATCACCGGTTCCAAGAGCTCGCCCCTGAAGGGCATCCTGCGTCAGGCCTCGGACCTGGCCCTCGACAAGCTCGCCAAGCCTGGAGCCTTCGCCGCTGATGACGCCATCCGCATCGCCCTGCCCGGCAAGGCCAAGGCGCTGACCGATGTGCTGAGAATGGCCAATCAGGCGGGGCTGGTGGGCGATATCAGCGGCGACCTCAACTCTGCCGCCGGCATCGCCGCTGGGGCCGCCAAGCCGATCTTCCGCTCGGCCATCGATAAGATGACTCTGCAGGACGCCGTCGGCGTGGTCAGTAGCGGCGGCACCGGGGCCACCGACTATCTGCGGCGCAGCGCCGGTGATCAGGTCAAGGTTCAGCTCCGGCCCCTCGTCCGTGCTGCATTGGGCAAGACCGGGGTGTTGGCCAAGACCTCGAAACTCGCTGCGCTGGGCGTCACCAGCGACAGCCTCGTTGATTATGTCACCGGCAAAACCTCCGACGGCATCTTCACCTATGTCGGCCGCGAGGAAACCCAGATCCGTGCCAACCCGTTAAGCCTGCTGAGGCGCTAGGACCCGCTCCCCGCCGAAAATCGTTGTGCTCCGCAACGTAAGGCCGGAATACTGCGCGTCATAACAAACAAACCTGTTGGGCGAGGACCAATTCATCATGATCAAGACACGGCTCACCGAGATGTTCGGCGTTGAAACGCCGTTGGTAATGGGCGGCATGACCGGCGTCGGCTATGCGCCGCTGGTGGCCGCCGTGGCCAATGCCGGGGCGCTCGGCTTCATCACCGCCCACCATTCGACGACGGCAGAAGATCTCTGGGAAGAGATCAAGCGGTGCCGCGACCTGACCGACAAGCCATTCGGCGTGAACCTGACCCTATTGCCGTCGCTGAACCCCATCCCCTATGACGAGTATCGTCACGCCATCATCGAGAGCGGCATCAAGATCGTCGAGACCGCTGGGCGCAACCCCACCGAACACCTGCCGGCCTTCAAGGAAGCCGGCGTCAAAGTGATCCACAAATGCACCTCTGTGCGCCACGCCGTCACCGCCGTGCGGCACGGGGTGGACGTGATCTCCATCGACGGCTTTGAGTGCGCTGGCCACCCCGGCGAAGACGATGTGGGCCTGATTGTCCTGTTGCCCGCCACGGTGGATGCCATCGGCGACGTGCCGGTCATCGCCTCCGGCGGCATGGCCGATGGCCGCAGCCTGATTGCGGCCCTGATGCTGGGCGCCGAGGGCGTCAATATGGGCACCCGCTTCATGGCCACCCAGGAATGCGCCATCCATGAGAACGTGAAGAAGAAGATCGTCGAAAATACCGAGCGCGATACCCTGCTGACCAACCGCACCCTGCGCAACACCAGCCGCGTGGCCCGCAATGCGGTCTCCGAAGAGGTCGTCAAGATCCAGATGGACCCCACCAAAACCATCGAGGACGTGCGTCACCTCGTGGCCGGCGTGCGCGGCCGCACCAACGTCATGGGGGCGGGCGATACCGACGGCGGCATCTGGACGGTCGGTCAGGCCCAAGGCCTGATCCACGACATCCCCACCTGCAAGGACATGGTGGCCAACATCATGAAACAGGCCGAGGCCCTGCTGAACGTGCGGGCGCGGGCCATGGCGGGGTGAGTAGAGGCGGAGCGCGCCGGGGTGCTTCAGCCCCGGTGACCCAACCACCCACGGCTATCATCCCGGAACGTCGCGCAAGCGGCGTGTCCGGGACCCATACGCGCGGGGTATGCAGGATGGATCGGTGCTCAAAATGCTCCACCTTTGGGGGAGCTGGTCCGGAGGGCCTGAGCAACCATGTTCATGCGGCATGAGTTTTGACCCAAGGCTGTTGTCTTTGCAGGACGAGGTTTGCGGCCTCGATGAGCTTGCGCATGACCGCGACGATGGCGACCTTAGGAGGCTTTCCGCGAGCAAGGAGTTGGTCGGCGAAGGCCTTGAGCCTTGGGTCATAACGCTTGGCGGAGAGCGCTGCCAAGTAGAGCATCTTGCGCGGTCGTCCCCGACCACCGCTGATGAAGCGCAAGCCTTTGTATTGGCCAGAGTCGCGGTCGTAGGGGGCGACACCGATCAAGGCTGCAGCCTGACCGTGACGCATCTGACCCAGTTCCGGCATGCGGATGACCAGGGTCAGGCCGACGATGGGCCCAATGCCAGGCAGCGAGATCACCAGCCGGTAGCGGGCCAGCAGATCGGCATGGGTCTTGACCTGTCGAAGGATCTCTGCGGCCAGCTTAGCCTTCAGTCGCAGGAGCGACTTGATCTGGTTAAGCAGCTCCCGTTTGAGGTCCTTCAGGGTGACATGCTCCATGAAGGTCTTCAGATCAGCGGCTTGGTCGGTGATCTGTTCGTAGGCGGTCAAGCGCTCGGCAAGATCAGCCAGGCGTGGGTCTTGGGCGGCTCGCACCGCGTCCACCTGGGCAGTCGCTGCGGCGATCAACCGGGCATCGACCCTATCGTTCTTGGCCCTAAGTCGCTTCAGCTTGGCAAAGATCCGCACCTCGGCCGGCTGATGTACCACCACTTCAAACCCAACCGCTTCCAAGGCCAAGCGTACGCCACGTTCGTAGCCGCCCGTGGCCTCCATACCCACGCGACCAACATCGCGGGCTCTCAGCCAATCGATCAGGGTTGCAAACCCCGCCCTCTCGTTATCCACCTGCACAGCGTCTTCCAGACCATGCACGGCAACATCAAGCTTCGACTTGCCGATATCGATCCCGGCAATCTTCGTGTTAGACTTAACCTGTTCCATCGACCCATCCTTGTGGCTTCGGACCCAATCGTCCCTGCAACCATCCGGGTCAGTGAAACGTCAGTGGTGGCCATGCTCAGGCACAGCCCAAAAGGCTCAGGGGGCGACGGCCACTCCACCGACAGTCTGCTTGGCGTTGGTCCGCCAAGCAGACGTCCCGGAAGACAGACCAACTCTAGCATCAACCCAACAGACAAGGGGGTT
>JANLPK010000202.1:0-2523 GCA_031367205.1 Alphaproteobacteria bacterium | reverse complement strand
TCCGGCCAGATGCGCGCCTCAACATAGGCATAGGCGGCTTTTTCGTTGTGGAAGTGCGGCGCGGACAGGATGGACATAGCTAACTCCTTATGGAATAAAATTAATCCGTCATAGTGGGTATGGCAAGTATAATAACGCCCTTTCCCCATCGTTTTGGCTAATATCTAGACATGTTCGAGAGATGCGCCACGCGGCCTTGATGGCTGGGTATGCGGGGCCTCACTTTCGGGCGGCGGCGGGTGACTGCTAGCTGTGCCTTTGATCCTTTGCCCGAACTGCGGCCCTAATCCCTTCGAGGACAACATGGCGGTCTCAAACCCGGTGCCACGCGGCATCGACGACAAATTGCGCGCCCAAACTTGGCAGGTGATCCAGCGCGGCTTGGCGTTGGGACTGCCCCCGGCCAAGCAGTGGTGGAATCTGCAGGCGAAGTTCGACGCCGTGCAGCCGATACGGCTGCAGGAGGAGATGATCCATCCAGGGCGCAACAACCACGATGATGCTATGCGCCATGCCGAGTGGTCACGCCGGATGGCGGAAGAGATTGATCCGGGTTTCTCTCGGGCTGTCGGTGTCGGACATGAGTTCACCGGGATGTTCCCCCACCGTGATCCTGTCACTAATGAATGGTTGCCAGGGCAACGATTGTCGGAGGCTCGCATGGACATGATAAACAACACCGAAGGGATCAGGTCATGGCAGGAGGGCCGATCCATAGATCCGGCGCGGCTGGCGGATCAGCCTGTGCCCATTCGTCAGTCATATCGGAAACCCACCAAGTATCGCTGACGCGCGTAATGCGCCTCGGAATCGACAGTTGAAGTTCTTGTTTAGTTCTGACAATGTGGCAGGGCGAAACAGGAGGCCTTCTTGACATGCCCAGTATAGAGCAGGCTCCGCGAAAACGGTTTGCCCTTTGGACTTTCTCGCTTGGTTTCGTTGCGGGCATCGGGTTCCTTTATGCAACCGCGTATATTGGCGACAGCGGTCCGCGGGCTCGTGAGATCAAGGCCGAGATCAACGGTGCCGACGTGTCACGCGCTGGCGGGGCTAAGCTCGCCATCATCAGTGAAGTGGGCGCGGTAACCCAAACCTGTAACGGAGTGTGCGACTCCCTCCGATTTGAGGCGGACTCAGCGGAGAATGTCTTCAGGTTGGAAATCCGTGATCTTTCCGGAAAGTGCGTGCTTTGTGACGAGGGAAACTATGTCCACAATGGCACACAGGTGCGGTGGACGGTATCTGGGCAAGAGCCGCTTCGCCTAAAGCGTGCGCTGGCTTCGCAGTATTCCGGTGACGTGGTTTCAGACTAGAACGTTGCTATTTTGTTCTTGACTTTACCCATCGTTTTGGCTAATATCTAGCCACGGTCGAGAGATGCGCCCAGCGGCCTTGAGGGCCGGGTATGCGGTGTCTCATTTTCGGGCGGCGGCGCGTGACTGCTAGCTGTGCCTTTGATCCTTTGCCCGAACTGCGGGCCTAACCCTTCGAGGAAAACATGACCTATGACAGCGGGGCGCAAGCTCCTGACGATGAGCTGCGCCTGGCAGACGACGACGCCGACGGCGCGGTGCCCGACACCGATGAGATCGAGCATGACGGCCAGACCTATCAGATCCCTTCGGCGCTGAAGGGCGCGTTTCTGATGCAGGGGGACTATACTCGCAAGACCCAGGAACTGGCGGAACATCGGCGGGGCCTGGAGGCTGAACGCAAGGCTCACGCGCACCATGTGGAGACGGCGCACGCCAATATCGCCGACCGTGCGCAGCTGCATCTGTTGGAGCAGCAATTGGCCAATCTGCAAGGCTTGGACTGGGAAGCTCTCAGTGAGCAGGACCCCGAGCAGGCGCAGGCACTGTGGGCGCAATATCAACAGGTTTCTGAAGTGCATGACCGATATGCCTGGACCATGGCCCATCACGCCCATCGCGGCCAATTGGAGGCCGAGCGGGAAGCTGCCGCGCAGCTGACCGAGACGGGGAGGGTGCTGGCCCAGAAGATCGAGGGTTGGTCGCCGGAGATTGCCAGCAAACTGGTGGAGTATGCCGGGGCGTTCGGGGTGACTTTGGACGAGTTGCGCGAGATTGCTGATCCGCGCCTGTGGCAGATATTGCACCGGGCCCATCTGGGCGACGAGGCGGCTAAGCAACAGGCGACGGGTCGCCAGATGGAACAGACCCAAGCGATGCGGCCTGCGATTTCTGTGAGCGGCGCGGCTGGAGCCGGTGGTGCCGTGCGCGACGAAATGGCGACCAAGGATTGGATGGCCAAACGCAATGCGCAGACTGGGCGGCGGCGGTAGATTTCCTGGCTGACCAATCGCGTTTCTGAAGTCGCGCCTGTAATCAGCGGGCCAGCTCGTGGGCTGCAACCCCCTACGGCGCTTTGCGCCACCTCCCCCACCTCGCGCTCCGCGCTGGGGGAGGATTTCAGATAACTCTGCGCCAAAGCCTGAGTAATCTCAGCATCTTGCGGCGTTTTTCTCCCGAGACACCCAACCCCATCGCGGCGGCCCTGAGG
>JANLPK010000181.1:0-4437 GCA_031367205.1 Alphaproteobacteria bacterium | reverse complement strand
GTTCCGTCGATTTCGCCGTGAGAAACTACGGCAAGACTCCCGCGATCATTGAGAACATCACGGTTGACCTCCACCTTATCCGGCCAGCCCCCTACGCGAGAACTATTGCCGACACTTTCATTCCCCACGAGCCCATGATTGGCGAAGGTCGGGAGACAGAAAGATTCACGGTACGCACCACCGACTTTATGTATGCCGACGATACAATCAACATCCGCAAAGGAGCCGCTCGTCTGCTTTTCAATGGATGGATTGTCTATCGCAATATCTGGACGAAAGAAGAGCCTGTTCATTTCGGCTTTGAGTACAACGCAACACTCAAGCGATGGGCAACCATCGTCCGCGCCGATAAGCACCCAAGCAATGAGAAATAGCAACATCACCCGTCACCGTTTCCAGTGACATAAGCACCCGCATCTAGCGGCGCTCGTGTCAGATTGGGTGTGTTTGCTACATAATGCCGAGAATTACCGCGATTTAAGTAGCCTTTGGCGGCAGGTCCGGCGAAGGAATATGCTTATGAAATGCGCCGCACACCGCAATCTCTATCTTAGCCTGCTCGGGTTGCTGGTCGCTTGGACTGTGCCTGTGTCGGCCCTGGCCGGCGATCGGGGCGGCGACAAAGAAATTCCGCGTCTGATCTCGTTCGGCGGATCATGCGTGAAATGCGAACTCTCAGGTCGGAAACTCTCAGGGGCTCAATTCAACGGGGCCAATTTCTCCGGCGCTGCGCTGGTGGGTTCAGACCTGCGGCATGCCCAGTTCCGAGGCGCTGTGTTCGCCGGAGCCGACCTATCACGGGCTGATCTGACCGATGCCGGCATGATCGGAACCAATTTCTCGGGTGCCAATCTGTCGAATGCCAAGCTGCACAATGTCGAAGCTCAAGGCGTAAACTTTCTCAGCGCGACCATGCTGCAGACCGACCTGCGGGATGCTCAGATAACCGGGGCCAATTTCACCAAGGCAAGACTCTTCAAAGCTCAATTCACCAATGCATCGCTAGACGGTGCCGTACTGACAAGGGCCGAGGCCAGAGGATCAATCTTTCGGGAAGCCGACATGCGCGGGGCTAATCTTTCGGCCGGACAGTTCGCCGATAGCTCCTTCCGAAATGCGGCGCTTGACGGCGCGATTTTGACCGGTGGCGAGTTTGCCGGTGCTGACTTCCACGGCGCTGAATTGCGCCGAACCAACCTGTTTGGGGCCGATCTCTCGGGCGCGCGAAATCTCGATCAGGACCAGATTGATCAGGCCTGTTCTGATCGAACCACCCGCCTGCCGAAAGGCTTAGTGGGCCGCAGCTGCAAGGGACCCACACATCTCTGGCGCGCGCCGCCTGCACCACCGGCTTCGCCCATGCCACCTGCGTCGCCGATGCCCCGCTATATCAGCTATCCCTGAGCCCCTCCGCGAGGTTCAGGAATGATGCGTCGCGAAACGGCGCGCCGGGCACCATTTGCTCGTGAAAGCCGGATATGCGCGGTCCGGGTCGTCCGGGGCGCGGATCATAGACCGCGTCTCGTCCGAAGAAGCGTAACGTCAGCGTGCGGCGGCGCTTGCCGGTGTGGGTCGGAGCTCCGCCATGCAATGTGGCGGGATGAAACAGGATGATGTCTCCCGGCTCAGTCGCCCAGGACATCATGTCGAAGTCAGCACGGTTGGCCTCGATATCCGGCATCCGGGGAAGTTCGGAATCTGGATAAAGCGGGGCGGTGTCATCGCCCAGTTCGAACCGAGAACCGTTATAGAGTTTGCCCCGATGCGAGCCGCGCACAAACTCGAGCGCATCGGCCTGATCGACTGGGTCAAAACTGATCCAGGCGACCGCCAAATGTGCGCCGGCGATGGCGAGGTAGGATGAATCCTGGTGCCACGGGGTTCGCCGACTCTCGCCGCCCTCTTTCAAGAAGACCTGTTCGTACATGAACCAGATGTCCGGCGCGGCCCAGATTTCGGTGATCAGGTGCGGCAGCGGAGAGGTCTGCAACATCGCCCTATAACCGCTGAGGCAATTGGGATTGTAGAGGTCGTTGTAGAAGGTGGCGTCGGTCGTTTGGGCGAACTTGGTAGCTCCGGGGCCAGGATTGGCTAGGCTCCAATCATACGCGCCTTGAGCCGCCTCCAGCGCCTGCGCATCAAGCGCTTTGGGCAACAATACTGCCCCATCCCTGCCATAGGCCTGCGCAAGTTTGGAAATCATCACACCGGCCCTCCCAGATCGTGGATCATCTTCACGCGCCGGAGACCGCAAGCAAGATCAATCTTGGCGAGGGGTCTGCGAACCGTCACACTCGGTCCATGAACGACCTGCGCAAGACTGTAACGCCAGGCGGTGATCAGGATTGGGAAATCCTAGTTCCGCTGCCGCCCCTCACGGCCTGGATGGATGCCCAAGGATTGGGATGGGGCCCGATTGAAAGCCCGACCCTGCTGGGCGGCGGGACGCAGAATATCCTGCTGCACTTTGTCCGCTCCGGCCGCCCCTATGTGCTGCGCCGCCCGCCCAAGCATTTGCGGACCAACTCCAATGAAACCATGCGACGGGAGGCGCGCGTACTGGGTGCCTTGGCGGGTTCAGATGTGCGCCATCCAGGCCTGATCGCTGCCTGCCCGCAGGAGGACGTGATCGGCGCGGCCTTCTACCTCATGGAGCCGATCGACGGATTCACCCCGCGCGAGGAAATGCCGCCATTGCATGCTGGTGACCCGGCCATTCGCAGGATCATGGGTTTTGAGCTGGTCGATGCCATCGCCGCGCTGAGCAAGATCGACTATCTGGGGGCCGGTTTGGGCGATCTTGGCAAGCTGGACGGTTTTCTGGAACGCCAGGTCGGGCGTTGGCTGGGCCAGCTTGAGACCTACAAACACTATGCAGAATGGCCGGGTCTAGCGGGCTTGCCCCCGGCTCATGAGATCGGGGCTTGGCTGGACGCCCATCGTCCGAGCGTTTTCCAACCCGGTCTGATCCACGGCGACGTCAATTTCGGCAATGTGATGTTTCGGCGCGATGGACCGCAGCTGGCGGCCCTGGTGGACTGGGAGCTGACGACGCTGGGCGATCCACTGATCGATCTGGGTTGGTTGCTGTGCGTCTGGCCCGAAGACGGTGCGGAAATCGGCCCGGTGACGCCGTGGCCCGGCTTCCCGACCCGCTCTGAATTGATCGAACGCTATGCGGCACAGACCGGGCGTGATGTGGCTCCGCTTGCCGATTGGTACGAGGTGCTGGCTTGCTTCAAGCTGGGCGCGATCCTGGAGGGCACTTATGCCCGGGCCTGCGCCGGGCAAGCGCCCGTGGAAACCGGCGAGGCCCTGCATGCCTCGACGGTCAACCTGTTCACTCGAGCTTTGAGCAAGATCGGTGCCTAGACCTTGATCGGTGGGGCCAGCCGAATATGCAGTTCTTTCAGCTGCTTCTCGTCGACTTCTGACGGAGCATTCATCAACAAATCCTGCCCCTGTTGGTTCAACGGGAAGGCGATCACCTCGCGGATCGCGGTCTGACCGGCCAACAGCATGACGATACGGTCAATGCCGGGAGCTAGGCCCCCGTGCGGGGGCGCGCCATGTCGGAAAGCATTGAGCATGCCGCCGAACTGCTCCTCGACCACGTTGGGTCCGTAGCCCGCGATCTCGAAGGCCTTGAGCATCACGTCGGGGCGATGGTTCCGCACTGCGCCCGAGCACAGCTCATAACCGTTGCAGACGATGTCGTATTGGTAGGCCAGGATGTCCAAGGGGTCCTTGGTCAACAGCGCATCAAGCTCGCCCTGCGGCATCGAGAAGGGGTTGTGGCTGAAGTCCACATGGTTGGACTCCTCGTTCATCTCGAACATCGGGAAGTCGACCACCCAGACGAATTCGAAGCGGTCGTCGGCGATCAGGCCAAGATCAGTGCCCAGCTTGGTGCGTGCTGAACCTGCGAACTTCACAAAGGTCTTGGGATCGCCGGCCACGAAGAAGGCGGCGTCGCCCTGTCCCAGGCCCAGCTGGCCCATGACGGCGTCAGTGGCCTCCGGGCCGAGGTTCTTGGCGATGGGGCCACCCCAACCGCCTTGGTCCTCGCTCCAGAACACATAGCCGAGGCCGGGCTGACCCTCGCCCTGCGCCCAGCTGTTCATGCGGTCGCAGAAGGCCCGCGATCCGGCCTTGGGAGCTGGGATGCCCCAGACCGCGTTCTTCTTGTCTTCCAGGATGCGGGCAAACAGACCAAAGCCGCCGCCGCGGAACTTGTCCGACACATCCTGCATCACCAGCGGATTGCGCAGGTCTGGCTTGTCGCTGCCGTATTTTTGCATGCTCTCGCGATAGGGGATGCGCGGGAACGGATAGGGCGTGACCGACTTGCCGTCGGCGAATTCCTCAAAGACGCCATGCATCACCGGCTCGATAGCGGCGAAGATGTCCTCTTGGGTGACGAAGCTCATCTCGACA
>JANLPK010000170.1:0-10721 GCA_031367205.1 Alphaproteobacteria bacterium | reverse complement strand
CAACGCCACCGGATGCTCCAGGTCATCAAACCCCAGCAACCTCTCCCGATCCCCATGCAGCACCGCCCCGGTTGTCACCATCTCCGTGTAGAGCAACGCATGGCGGCTCAGCGTCCGGTGGAACGCCCGACAATGCCGGTCGGTCCAGTCCATCATCGGGGCGACTGAGAGGCGGTGGGAGGGGTGGATTGGCACGGTCGTCGGCCTCAACCCAAGCTTACAAGCATCTGTTCGAGCGAGGCATCCAAAGCCGGCAAGTCTTCCGCAATAGTCAACATCACGCGCTCGTCCATTATGTCGTCATATGTATGAGCAAGCGCGTTGCGAAAGCCGGCTATTAAGTTGGCGGGAACTCGATACTCGTTGAGGAGATGGGGAGGGATGTCGCGGATCGCGGCATCAACTGCCATGAAAGCCCGCTCAATGGCATAGCGAGTCTTCCGGTCAGCCTTGATCGCATCGAGATCGCCCTCGGAAGCCCAGATCGTGATCAGCTTGATATTCTCCCGAACCTCGAGGATCGCGAGTACCGTCTTGCCAGGCGGCTCAGAACGCATCGACAAGTTGGCTCTCGGCTACCGTTCTTAGGCGCCTCCCCGGCTTCAGGGCGTCACCTCGAACCACTAGATCCACGGATCGGCCAAGTATCTTCGTCAACTCAAATTGAATTCTGCCGAGATCAAACGCGCTGAACAACGGCTTTCGACCCCCAGGTCCCTCGTCAAGGTCCACCATCACGTCCACGTCGCTATCATCAGTCGCAACGTCTTGGCTTACCGAGCCGAACAGATAGGCATGGCGAACCCCCATAGCCGCCAGCGCGGCATGGTGTTGTCTCAGGCGTTGTAGGGCTTCGTCGCGGCGCATCCACTTCTCTTAGCAAAATCCTCGCTAGCCGTCAGGTTCGAATGTTCAACCCGCCGAGCACGCCTCTATTTTTGACCCACAAAGCGCCCGCTACCGCTCAACCCCACCCTTCTGAAACGCCTCAACCCGCTCAGCGTGAAAAGCGCTTACCGCGCCCACCCGCGGCGTGCCGTTGGCAAAATGGTCCATTTCGATCAGCATCTCGTCCCAGGCGCTGGCCAGTTCCGTCGTCCAGGCCGCCCCCAGAACCTCCCGCGCCGCATCGCGCACCACGCTAAAGAAGGTCGCGAATATCTCGCGTGGCACGTCATAGCCCTCATGGGTGATCATTTCGGTGCTGATCATGTGGTGGGCATATTGTCGCTCACCGACGAAATCCAAGATCGCCGAGAAGGTCCGGGCTAGCATCTCGCCCTTGATCGCCCCATTGGTGTCGCGCCAGAAATAGGGCTCCATTTCCGGATACATCTCAAACAGCCGTCGATAAACAATCGGCGTCGGGTCGTCGCTTAGCTCAGCAAACAGCTCGAGGCTGGCCTCGATCTTGGCTGCTCGGGCAAACGCCGGTCCTTTGGACACGCCCTAGACTCGCGTGGGGATGATCACCGGTAGGGTCTCAAAACCGTGCACAAAGGCTGACCAGTTTAGCACCGGCTCGCCCACAACCTGGATCTCCGGGAACCGCTTCAAGATCTCTTCCCAGATGATGGTCAGTTGCATCTCGGCCACCCGATTGCCGACGCAGCGGTGGACGCCAAAACCAAACGACATGTGCTGACGCGGACGCTCGCGATCAATGATAAACTCATTGGGCCGGTCGATCATCGTCTCATCGCGGTTGCCCGAAATGTACCACATGGCCACCCGGTCGCCCTTCTTGATGGTCTTGCCGCCCAGCTCGACGTCCCGCGTCGCCACCCGTGCCATGTGGGCCAGGGGGGTCTGCCAGCGAATGGTCTCGGAGACCATCGGCAAGACGAGTTGCGGATTGGCTCGCAGCTTGGCGTACTCAGCCGGGTTCTTATACAGCGAATAGACACTGCTGGAAATGGTGTTGCGGGTTGTGTCGTTACCGCCGACGATCAACAGCACCACATTGCCCTGATAGGTCTCAAGCGGCATGTCTCGGGTTGCTGGATTGTGCGCCATCATCGATATCAAGTCGCCGGCCGGCTCGGCATTCAGCCGTTGGTTCCACAGCTCAGCAAAGGTGCCGAAGCACTCCATCATCGCGGCGCCCTTCTGCTCCCAACTTTCCACCGGCCCGTGGCCCGGCTGATTGGTGATCATGTCTGACCACCAGGTCAGCTTGCGGCGCTGTTCAAACGGAAAGTCAAATAGCGTGGCCAAGGTCATGGCTGTCAGTTCCTTGGACACTAGGTCCACCCAATCGAATTCCTTGCCGATAGGCAGGGAGTCCAGGATCTGCCCGGCCCGCTCGCGAACCAGTGGGGCCATGGCGTGCAGATTGCTGGGGGCGACCGTGGGGCTGACCGCTTTGCGACCCACACTGTGCTGTGGCTCGTCCATCGTGATGAACCCGGCCCCGCCGCGGCGACGCGCGCCCATCACCTTCTCCTGCTCAGCAACCGCGGCCAGATTGAACAAGGTGATGCCTTCCGCCGACGAGAAAGCTTCATGGTCGGTATCCACCGCCATGATGTCGTTCCATTTGGTGATCGACCAATAGGGGCCGTACTCGCTGTCGGGCGTGTAGTGGACCGGGTCTTCCCGGCGCAGGCGCTCAAACACCGGCCAGATCGTATCGTCGTAGAACCGGTCCACCTTGGCGGGGTTCAGCAATTCCAACGGCGTGGCTTCGATCTCGGCAAGGGTGTCAGCGGTCGGAATCTTGACGGCGATATTCATGGCTTGGTTCCCAAATCTTGGTCAGGCAGCAGCAGCAATTGAGTGGCAACATTCCGCCACGGTCTAGCAATAATTGATTTGGTATCAGAAAAGGCCGACTCGGAAAACAACCACGCTTTCAGCGTGGCACTTTACTCCGAAATCACCATCCGTGTGACGCCGGGATCAGCCGCAATGTCCTTCGGATGAAACGGCAATCGCACCCAGCCTTTTTGTGCATGCAGCGCCGTCTGGTCGGCGGCGTGCGGCGAGGCAGGGTCGGTCGACTGACTATAGGTCATGATCGCGTCAGCCACGGGTCCTACCGCGTCAAAGGTCACCACCTGGATATAGCTCGATCCATGGAAGGGCACATATCCGACGCCTGGAATCAGCCTGGATTGCTGGGCATTCAGCACCCCGTCGCTGCCTTCTCCGCCATGCACCGGGATGCGTTGATCGCCATGCATCGCAAACTGCACCTGTCCCCACGGGGCATCCAGGGCGATCTTGTTGGTGTTCAACAGGTCCACCGCCTGGGCCAAAGCCTTCAATATCTTGGCTCCTGTATCCGGATCGGTCTTCAGACCTCGCGGCGTATGCACAGGGTCAGCAGGATCAAACCCGATCGCCCAGACCTTGGGGATGTCCTCGGCATGGCTCCAGAACTCGGTGAACAGCTGCGCGCCGACGCTATCGAGGTTCATCCGGCGATCCCACTTGGCCAGCACGGAACAGGCTTGGACAAGGTCGATGGTCTTTTCCGCCGAGAGGACCACCGCTGCAGGATTAATGCAGAGCGTGGCCACATCGTCCAGCACCAGATCGGCGGCCAAGTTCTTGTTGCGATAAAGCATGGCCTCCACGGTGGCCGGATCAATGCTCTTGCCCGGCAACCCGTCTGACCCGTCCAGCCGCGCCTCAATCTCCATCAAGCCCGAGCGGGTGCGCAGGTTCTGCGCCGTCGCGGCCGGCCCCACAATTGGCGGCTGGCCGGTGATCGGTGCGCGGCCATTGGCCAGCCAATAGCTGTCATTGCTATTGGCCACATAGTCCCGGCGGATGATCGAGGGCATTGAAGCTCCCGGCAACAGGCCCGGTGCCGGCGTCCCGGCAACTGCGGCCCAATCACAGGCCGAGCGCGACCCATCCAACATGTAAATCCGCGCCGAAGCCGCCAGGGGTCCGAGGCCGGAAACCGGCGCGCAAATCTTGGCCTGTTCGGCATTCACATTCGGGGTCGCCGTGACGTCGGCATAGAGCACATCACCATTGCGGTCGGCGGCGATAGTATTGACCCACGGAATGCCCAGGCTCTGCTCAATGGTGGTCTTGATCTCGCCGGTCGACTTCGCCCGCGCGATATTGAGCCAAGTGTCACCCGACCGTGTGTTGTTCTTATTGGCGTCTTTCAGGGCGTAGGCGACCTTGTCAGTCCACTTCACCCCGACCTGGGGCATCACCACCATCGGGCCATAGCTAGAGGCATAGGTGGTCCGCGTGCGCGGTTCGGCCTCGCCCTTCACCTCCACAGAGACCGTCTTGCGACTCATCGGCACCGACTTGCCGTCCACCAGGTAGGCGGTGGGGTCGTTGGGATCGAGCGCCAATTCAAACACTGTGAAGTGCCGGTCTGTCGAGACTGTGTGGGTCCAGGCCACATCGTGGTTGAAGCCGATGGACATGCCTGGTGCCCCGGCGATGGTCACGCCCATTGTGTCCAGCTTGCCCGGAATGGTCAGCTGAATCTCATAGAAGCGATTGGTGGTTTCCCAAGGGAAATGGGGATTGCCCAGCAGCACACCCGATTTGTTGGCCGTTACGTCGCCGCCGAAGGCCCAACCATTGGATCCCAGGCCAAAAACCTCCGGCTCCAGAGGGAAGCCCAACGACGCCACACCCGCCGGTGCAGGCGAAGCCGGGGGTGCCGCAGATGTCACCTGCCTCAGCCAAGCCCCACCGCTGGCCTGCACCATCCGCTCTTCATTGAGCGTGATCATGTCATCTAAGGTGATCGGGCGAACCCAATCGCCTTGGCAAGCCACGGGGCGGGCGGCCACCGGATGATCGCGCAGAAAACGGTTGTATCCGGCCACATAGCCGCGAACCAAACTCTGATAATCGGGCGACGCCTTGGCGAATGATTTTCGCAAGGCGGGCAGATCGATGTTCGACTTGAAGAACACGTCGCTGTCGAAATTACCCACCTCCGCAAAGGCGACAGTGGTCTTGCCGCCTGCCCCGAAATACTTCGAGCGCTCACCGGACACCGTCACCACCTTGTCGGCGATCAGGCAGAGATTGTCCTGCAGGTAGGCATAGGCCTGGCCATAGCCCACGCCGCCAAAGTCCGCCGCCGTCACATGGGGAATGCCGTACTGGGTTCGCGCGATCTCGGCCCTATAGCCAGCGGCAAGGGCAGGCCCGGCGGTTAGGGTCAGAACAAGGCTGAGCGCAGAAATCGGCCTATGCAATACGGTTTCCCCTCCAAACAGATGGCTTTGCGCCAACTCTTAGTTCTGACGTGGGCCCTCGCATCGCCAAGGCCCACAGGTTCAGATCAGTCGTCCTTGTGCGGCAGCTCCATGGGCTGGGCTTCATGACCGGTGACCACGATCCCCTTGCCCAGATTGGAGTTCCACATCCCGTAGGCGAAGTAGATCACAATGCCGCCTGCCAGATAGATCAGGAAGAAGTTGCGAGTTGCCGGGGTGGCCATCAAGCTCATCAGCAAGATCGCGCACATTACAGCACCGGCAATCGGCACAAAGGGATAGAGCGGCGTTGTGAAGGGACGCTTCAGGTCAGGGGCCGAGATCCGCAGATAGATCACCGTAATGCAAACAATGGCGAAGGCCGCCAGTGAGCCGACATTCGACAGATCCGCCAAAGCATCCAGCGACATGAAACCCGCCGCAGCCGCAGCCGCGACACCCACCACAATCGTGTTGATCCACGGCGTCTTGAACACCTTGTGGACCACCGACAATGACTTGGGCAGAAGCCCGTCGCGGCTCATCGTGTAGAAAATCCGCGTCTGGCCATAGAGCAAGACCAGCATCACTGACGACAAGCCGGCAATCGCGCCGATCTTCACCAGCACCGCAAACCACGGCAAGCCGATCTGGTTGACCGCCAAGGCGATGGGGGCCGGATTGTCCAGCGAGGCATAGGGCACAATGCCCACCAAGACCGCAGACGTTAGAATGTAGAGCACAGTGCAAACTGCCAGGGCTCCCAAAATCCCGATGGGCATATCCTTGGCCGGGTTCTTAGCTTCGGCGCCAGCAGTTGAGACCGCCTCGAAACCCAGATAGGCGAAGAAGATCACCGCCGCCGCATGGATCACCCCGCCAAGCCCGTACTTGGTAGACGTGTCGCCGGTCATGACGCCGACCAGAGCGCGACCAAGTTGGTGCCAGATGTCCATATTGGTGCCGGGCGGCGGTGCCGGAATCTGCGCCGGGATCAGCGGGCTCCAATTGGCGGGATGTACATAGCGCGAACCTATGATGATAAAGGCGATCACCACAGTCAGCTTGATCGCCACCACGATATTGTTGACCCGCGCTGACTCTGAAACCCCCAAAATCAGTAGTCCCGCTACAGCCATGATGGCGACAATCGCCGGGAGATTCATCACCCCGTGGGCAATGACCACACCCGCCGCATCTTTAACCGCAACACCGGGCGCGGCCGTGAGTTCAGGCGGAATAACGATGTGCATGTCGTGCAATAGACTGCTCAAATATCCCGACCAACCCACGGCGACTGTGGCTGAGGCGAGGCCGTATTCCAGTACCAGCAGCAAACCCATGACCCAAGCTACGATCTCACCCATCGAGGCGTAGGAGTATGAGTAGGCCGAGCCCGAAACTGGCAACACCGACGCCAACTCCGCATAGCAGAGCGCCACGAAGGCACAGAGCGTGCCGGTGATGATGAACGAGATCATGATGCCGGGGCCGGCAAACTGCGCCGCCGCCCGGCCGGTCAGCACGAATATCCCCGTGCCGATGATGCAGCCGATGCCCAGCAAGACAAGGTTCAACGCGCCGAGCGACCGGTTCAGCTCGCCATGTTCATGCTCAGCCTGGATTTGGCTGATGGATTTTCGCCGGAAAATACCGCCGATGCCGCCCGCATTCGCCATCTGTCTCTCCCAATATAGCCGAACTCACGCGCCAGCCTGGGGCGACGCTAGCTTGGTCTGAGCAAACCGGCAATCGTCCGCCGCTTGACTCGTGAACTTACTATCGTAATTTCACCTTCAAACCTGCGGACCACTCCATGCACATCACCACCGCTGAGAGCCACGTGATGGACGCCCTTTGGCGACGCGGGGCTCTGACGGCTGAGGACCTGGTTGCCGAGGTCGGCACGGCCCAAAACTGGGGCGACGCCACGGTCAAGACCCTGATCAACCGCTTGCTCAAGAAGAAAGCTCTCAAGTCCGAGCGGACTGATGGACGCCACAGTTATCATGCTCTGATCCAACGGGCCGACTACGTCCAAGCGGAGAGTCAGGGGCTATTGGATCGACTGTTTGAGGGCCAGTTGGCCCCACTCGTCGCCCATTTTGCCAACAGCCGCGCGCTGAACCCTGAAGAGATTGCTCGGCTCAAGGCGCTGATTGCCAACCTGGATGACCATGGTTGAGCTCCTGTCCTTGCTGGCCCGGGTCAATGTGGTTGGCAGCCTAGCGATAATCGCGGTGGTCCTCGTCCGCTTGCCGGCGCGCCGAGTCTTTGGTGCCGACATCGCCTATGGCCTCTGGCTCATCGTGCCTTTGGCTGTCGTGGCCGGCCTGCTGCCGGCCATTGAAGCACAGAGCGAAAGCCAAGCCATCGCCTTTGCTGTGGCCTTCGCCGCTTTGCTTCCTTCACCCCTTGATGCGCTGCGAGGTCTATTAAGGGCCTCCGAACTGATCCTCATTTGGGCTGCCGGGGTTGGCCTATCTCTTGGTTTGATCGGCCTTGCTCAACACCGCTTCCTCCACCTTGCCAAACAGGGCGGTGCAGGGCCAGCCCTCGTCGGCGTCATCTGCCCACGCATCGTTACGCCGGCCGGCTATGCTGATCGGTTCAGCGATCCCGAGCGTGCCCTAGTCCGTGCCCATGAGCGGGCCCACATTGATCGCGGTGATCCCAAGGTGAACGCCGCCATGGTGCTCGGCCAGTGCCTCTGCTGGTTTAACCCCCTGGCTCACCTTGCCGTTCAACTCGTGCGCACCGACCAAGAACTGGCCTGCGACGCCACGGTCATCCGCACCCGCCCAGGGTCTCGCCGCCTCTATGCCGAGACCCTGCTCAAGACTCAGCTGGCCACCCTGACCCCGCCGCTGGGCTGCCACTGGGCCACCCATCCGTTGGAGGCGCGGATCCGCATGCTAGGTGCCGCTAGGCTCAGTTCCCGTCGTCATTGGCTCGGGGTCGGCGGGATTTGCACCCTGGGTTTGACCTTGGCCGTGGGGACATGGGCCCTCCAGCCGCTCACCCCGCCACGCCCGGCGCGCTTCATATCGATGGCCCAACGCCAAGTCTTCAACTTCGAGGGTCACCCGTCCGTTGTGATGATCACCCTCAGCACTGCTGAGGTTAGCGCCCTGCCACACCCGCAAAATCCCTAGACCCACTCTCGCCCTGGCCTCCGAGTCCGGTTAGAAGGCGCGCCATGAGCGCTGTTAATCCCACAAAGACTATCGCCCAAACGGCGGCCGAATACGGGCTGAAGCCTGAGGAATACGACCTCATTGTTCAACGCCTGAATCGAGAACCCAACCCTGTCGAGCTTGGCGTCTTCTCCGTCATGTGGTCAGAGCATTGCTCCTACAAGTCCAGCCGCAAACACCTGGCTAAATTCCCGACCACCGGGCCGCGCGTCATCTGCGGACCAGGCGAGAATGCCGGCGTGGTCGATATCGGTGACGGTCAGGCCTGCATCTTCAAGATGGAAAGCCACAACCACCCGTCTTACATTGAGCCCTATCAAGGAGCCGCCACCGGCGTCGGCGGCATCATGCGCGACGTTTTCACCATGGGCGCGCGGCCCATCGCCCTGCTCAACGCATTGCGCTTCGGCGATCCCAGCCATCCCAAGACCAAGCGCCTCGTCTCCGGCGTGGTCAGCGGCATCGGCGGCTACGGCAACTGCGTTGGTGTGCCCACCGTGGCCGGCGAGACCAATTTTCATCGCGGCTATGACGGCAACATTCTAGTCAATGCCATGTGCGTGGGCTTGGCCGACGCCGACAAGATCTTCTATTCCGCCGCCCCCGCTGCCGGCCTCCCCGTGGTCTATTTCGGCTCCAAGACCGGTCGTGACGGCATCCACGGGGCCACCATGGCCAGCCAGGAATTCGATGACGCCTCCGACGAAAAGCGACCCACCGTCCAGGTCGGCGACCCCTTTGCCGAAAAGCTGCTGATCGAAGCGACCCTAGAACTGATGGCCTCGGGTGCCGTCGCCGCGATTCAGGACATGGGTGCCGCTGGTCTCACCTCCTCCTCCGTGGAAATGGCCGGCAAGGGCGGGGTCGGCATCGAACTCAACCTCGACATGGTGCCCCAGCGCGAAGAGGGCATGAGCGCCTACGAGATGATGTTGTCCGAAAGCCAGGAACGCATGCTCGCGGTGCTAAAACCCGGTCGCGAACTCGACGGCCACAAGATCTTCGAGAAGTGGGGCCTGGACGCCGCCGTCATCGGCTACACCACCGATACGGGGCATCTGGTCTTGATGCACAAGGGCGACTGCGTCTGCGACGTGCCGCTCTCGCCGCTATTCGATGACGCCCCGCTCTATGACCGACCTTGGACCGCGACACCGCCCCAACCGCGTCTCGTCCCCGCTGATGTCCCTGAGCCTGAAGACTATGGCGCAGCGGTCCTCAAGCTCATGAGCGCCCCAGATATGGCGTCGAAGCGCTGGCTCTGGGAGCAATATGACCGCCACGTCATGGCCGACACCCTGGAGGATAGCGCCACCGGGGCCGACGCCGGGATCGTCCGCGTCCACGGCACCAAGAAGGCGCTGGCGGTCACCTCCGACTGCACCCCACGCTACGTCCAGAACGACCCCTGTGAGGGTGGCAAACAAGCCGTCGCCGAGGCTTGGCGCAACCTCACCTGCGTCGGCGCAGACCCCATTGCCATCACCGACAACCTTAATTTCGGCAACCCCGAACGCCCCGAAATCATGGGTCAAATCGTCCGCGCGATCGAGGGTATGGCAGAGGCCTGCCGGGCGCTCGACTTCCCCGTCGTGAGCGGCAATGTCAGCCTTTATAACGAGACCAACGGTGCCGCCATTCCGCCGACCCCCACCGTCGGGGCCGTCGGCATACTGGTCGACTCCACCAAGCGTGCTGACTTCTCCGGCATGAAGGCCGGCGACACTCTCGTCCTCCTGGGCGAAACCAAGGGCGAGCTTGGTGCCTCTATGTATCTGCGCGAAATCCTCGGCCGTGAGGACGGCGCCCCGCCACCGGTGGACCTGGTCAGGGAACGCAAGATCGGCGACTTCGTGCGCAATCTCATAGAAACGCGGCAAGTCACTGTTGTGCATGATCTTTCCGACGGCGGCCTGATCGCCGCCACTGCCGAGATGGCGCTGGCCTCAAACGTCGGCGTCACCCTGGAACTGCCGTGCAAACTCCCCGACCACGCCCTGCTGTTCGGGGAAGATCAGGGCCGCTATCTACTGGCCCTAGCCGATCCCGTCCCGGTCCTGAGGGCCGCCCGCGCCGCTAACATATTTGCCGAGGAAGTCGGCCACGCTGACGGACAGGCCTTGGCGACGGCCGGGATATTCAGCATCGCTTTGGCCGACCTGCGTGCCAGTCACGAGGGCTGGATGCCTCAGTTTATGGCCTAATCCAGCGAGCTAGGTGACGCTCAACTAGCTTTCCGTCGCCCGCTTCAACAGCTCCAGCGCCGCCGCCGCAAAGGCGTCCATATTGGCCAACCGGTCGCCGGACCCCGTCTCGATCGTCGCGGCAAATTCCA
>JANLPK010000139.1:0-4393 GCA_031367205.1 Alphaproteobacteria bacterium | reverse complement strand
ATGGCCAGACTTGCCCGCGTTGTTGTTCCCGGCTTGCCGCACCACGTCACCCAGCGCGGTAATCATCGCGAGGCGGTGTTCTTCAATGACGGGGACTACCGCGCCTATCTTGAGCTGATCTCTGCTGCGGCCAAGGCCTCGGGAACCGAAATCTGGGCCTATTGCCTGATGCCCAACCACGTCCATTTCGTCATGGCGCCGAGCCACTCGGACGGGTTGCGGGCCACCTTTGCTGAGGCGCATCGGCGCTACAGCGCCCGCATCCACAGCCGGCTGAAGCTTACCGGGCACCTGTGGCAGGGGCGGTTCAGCTCAACGCCCATGGATGAGCGTCACCTGATCGCGGCGGCCCGCTACATCGCCATGAACCCGGTGGCGGGCGGCATGGTCAAGCGGGCCCGGGACTGGAAGTGGGCGAGCACGCGGGCGCACCTGGCGCGGGCCGATGACGGGGTGGTGAGCGTGGGGCCGATCCTGGCGCGGGTGGAGGATTTTGCAAAGATGTTGAAGGGTGTCGAAGACGAGGCGGCGACGCGCGCCCTGCTCAGCTCGCGCACCACCGGGCGGCCGGTAGGGGCTGCGGACTGGATCAAGGCGTTGGAGACGCAGACCGGACGCGGTCTGGCGGCGGGCAAGCGGGGGCCCAAGGCGAAGGCGGTGGACGCTGAAGAGCACGGCGAGTTATTTCATACAGTGTCGCCGTAATATGCTTTCAGGACAAATCGATGCTTCTGGGTTCCGGTCACCCCTTGCAGGTAAACCGGGATGACACTGAGGAATGCCGTCTAGTGCCTCCCACTACTTCGCAGGCCGATGACGCGGGCCGCCGCCTTGCATCATCTTCATGATCGGCGCGAATTCTTTGGCATCGAGGCCGCCGTCCTTGTTGGTGTCGGCTAGGGCGAATCGGGGACGCAGCATCTTGCCCAGGTCGCCTTGCAGTTCGTCGGGTTGCAGCTTGTCGTCGATATTGGCGTCCATCATGCCAAACAGGCGGCTGGCCATCATGTCGTCGTCATAGGTGGTCTGTTTGGCGGCGGTTTCGTCGATCCAGCGGTAGCGCAACTGGGTAAAGAACATCTCTTCGAAGGACTGATCGCCCCAGACCACCTCTTTGTTGGGGTCAGGATTGGCCGGGTTGCGGGCTGAATTGTCATAGTCGTAGGTGGCGATCAGTTTCGAGCCGGCCGGGACCTTGATCGGCTCTGCAAACTCATACATCCGCTGCCAGTTGAAATCGTAGCGAGGCACGTTGAGCAGCTGCTTTTCCTGGCCGTCGGGATAGCGAATGCGAAGGGCGGAATAGGTGCCCCGGTAGTGGGCGTGGACCACCACCGAATAGAGCAGTGCCTCATGAGGGAAGTTCAGATAGCCGACCTCGCGGTGGGCCTCTGTGTTGGGCGGGATCTTGATGAACGGATTGACGATGGTGTTTTCCCGCATCATCAGCTTGGGCAACTCGCCCTCTTTGTAGAAATACAGACCAATCTGCTGGGTGGAGAGCACCTCCTTGCCGAAGGGGGTGTAGTGCATCTGGTAACCGATAGAGCCGCCCGCCGGGATATAGGTGCCGATATCGGTGGGCTGGACGATGCTTTCCATGCCCACGGTATAGCCGCCCACGCCGGTCGCCCAGTTGACCATACCGCCGTGCTTGTCTTGGCCAGGCGGAATGTAGCCTGACAAGATGTGGTGGACCACCTGGCGCTGGGACACCTTGGCCGTCGAGGCCTTGAGCCAACGGCCGACGGTGAGCGGATTGTCCATCACGGGGTACTGGTAGTCGACAATCCCCGTCGCAGGAACGGTGTAGGACGGAACCTCAATCACCAGATCGGGCTTACCCAAGGGCCATTCCGGAGCCTGACGCTTAACCTCTGCCAATTTATCGGGCCCGTCGCCCCGCGGTGCGCCGGCTTCCACCCAGTGAACCAGGGCTTTGATTTCTGCGGGTGACAAGCTCTTGTCATCCTTGAAGTGACCGACCTTGGGGTCGACATCCCAGGGCGGCATGCGATCGGTGCGCACCGCCTCGCGGATCATCGGCGCGAAGCCCTTGACCTTGGCGTAGCTGTCGAGGGCAAAGGGGGCGATGCCGCCCGCCTGATGGCAAGCGACGCACTTCTGCTCGATGATCGGCACAATGGTGTGGGCGTAGGAAATCTTCTGAAAGCTCGCCAGGGCCGCGGGGCTGCGGTCGGGGAATTTGATCAGAGTGCCGGCAGCCCGCAAGCGGGTTGGGGTCACAGACTTGCCGGCCACCAGGGCCTCAACTGCATCAGCACCCCGCGCCAAAGGCCCTTGATAGACAACCGTCCAGGCGCGGGGATCGATAACAAAGACTTCCGAAATCCGGTTGGCCCCGATCTGACCCCCGACCAATTGGTTGTCATCCATCATGATCGGCGACTTCAAACCAAGCTTCGCGGCTTCGGCGACCACCGCCTCGCGGGAGTCTTTGGCACCGGAATTCAGCAGCATAACCTGCACGCCCTTGGGGGCGTAGGTGGCGCGCAGGGCCTCAATCGCCGGAGCGATTTTGCGAATCTCAGGGCTGCCCAGGCCGTACATTACCAGCACCACAGCCTTGGCGTCCTGATAGCGAAAGAGGTCTTGGGAATGCCCGGCGGCGGTGACCAGTCGGAAGTTATCGACGCGGGTTGGGGTAACTGCGACCGTCTGCGGGGCGGCCTTGCCCACTGCCCCGGCCGAGGCAACCCCGTTCACGATGGCTAAGGCTAGACCTAGGGCAGAGACGATCATGGCACGGCGCATCGGGCTGGTCCTTGGAATTCAGGTTGAGTCGTAACAGGCAACACTTCAGGGCATTCGTATCCCCAGACAATGCACGACCTGTCAAATCTAAAACGCTAAAATATCAGTAGCTTGCAGAAATTTAATGTTGAGCCATCCGATTGATTGTCGCTCGTGGGTCGAGCCTAAAAGGTCTGCTTGACCCAGGCGCTCTTGCACAGATGTTGGTCCAAGAACGCCGAGCTGGGCATGGCTTTCACGCCGCCGCCGCTGGCAACGTCCAGAGCTTGGAGCGCTTTGCCCTTGAAGGCCTTCCAGGCTGGAGCCCCTGCCCCGTTGGGATTTCCGCTGCGGGCGAAGTTGGACCAATAGGTCGCCATGGTGGCCTTCAGCGCCTTCTGCTCGGCATTCTGCGCGCCCCCGGCCATATCGAACACATAGGCCAGTTCATAGGCGTGGGCCGCCCCCTGAGGCAGGCTCAAGACGTATTTCCCGCCAAAGGTCCCCAGGAACGGCACCGCCGTCTGGTCGCGGAATTCGTACATCCAGATCGGCTCGCCCTGGGCCGCGATGGCCGCCGACACGTTGGCCGCGTTGCAGGAAAACGCGCTGTCGGTTCCGGCGGCACCGGAGGCTAGGCTGGGCTGCAATGCCGGATCATCACCAAAGCGGCTGAGCGGATAGTATTTCTCGGTGACGTCAGCCACCGACATACCGCTGGTCCCGGCCATGGCGGCGGCACCCTTATTGTAGGCCTCGGCCGTCATCAGGAAGGACTTGTTCGACGGGTCGAAATTGGGCGGCTTGGCGGTGAAGCGGGCAGTCATCTCACCAATGGCGATGAACAGCAGGCTTTCGTTCTCATTGGAGCCGTTGATCACCGGCACCTTGTTATTGGCCTTGGCCGCGAAAGTCGCTTTGATGGTTTGGGGCAGAACCTTGCCGTCCACGGAGGGGACGACGTTGCCGACCGCCTGACCGAAGGCGGACATCACTTTTCCGCGGACAACGCTGTCAGGCAGACTGCGCAGACACTCCGCGGTCAATGCCCCGCTCGCGCAGGCGGCGCCAAGGTCTTGGCCGACCATCGCTTGGCCAAGGGCTGCGGCGCTTTTGGTTTCCATCTCCGACTGGGTGAGTTGGCTGGATACGCCATAGGCCCCGCTCTCGATGATCGCCTTGTCGAACAGGCCGGTCGACAGCGGCGAGGCCAGGTGGGTCAGGACGCTGAAGCCGCCGGCGGATTCGCCGAAAATGGTCACGTTCTTAGCGTCGCCACCGAAGGCACCAATGTTTGTACGCACCCAGCGCAAGGCGGCCTGTTGATCCATCATGCCGTAGTCGCCCGAGCTGCCGGCTGCGTCACGCAGGACCGGGTGGGCCAGGAAACCCATGGCACCGAGACGGTAATGGATACCCACCACGATCACACCCTTGGCAACCAATGCGGCGGGGTTGGCATAGGTGGAGGCATCACCGGTGGTGAAGGCCCCGCCGTGGATCCAGACCATCACCGGGAACGGTCCCTTGCCCGTGGGGGTGTGGACGTCGAGATAGAGGCAATCTTCGCTGTCGCCCTTGGTACGGAACGCACTGTCGGGACCGGTCTGCAGGCAGGCGGCGGCAGTCTTGGTCTTGG
>JANLPK010000120.1:0-39838 GCA_031367205.1 Alphaproteobacteria bacterium | reverse complement strand
GCTCAGTGAGCTCAACTTCACCTCGGCCCAGCTGGATGCTTACGGCATCAAGGAGCTGCAGGTTCTGGAACACGTGCTGCGCAACAATGACCGCAAGACCATCGCCGAGGTCGCCCGGCGCATTCGCACCAAGATCGTCTGGATTGACGGCGAGGCAGTATCTGACCGTGCGTTCCTAAGCGGCTATTACGCGGCTTTGAGGGGCCGGTTGGAGCGCCAGATGCTGCTGGGTCGCAGGCGGAAGGACAAGTTCGACGTGACTTAGTCGAACACCGCCGCCAGATCGCTGATGCCGACGCCGTCCTTGATGCGGCGCAGTTCGGTGTAGAGCACGGCCAAACCGGTCCCGTTGATCATCGCGCCCAACAGGGTGCCTAGCGCCCTGGTCACCGGCACAACAAAGGTGGGCCCGGAGATGATGGCTAAGAGCATGCCGAAAATCGCGCCAACGACCAATCCGATGATTGCGCCGATGATGGCGGCAATGATCGCCAGCAACGCAATTCTCCAGCGATTGTTGCGAGTTAGCTCTCGGCTTCGGGAAAACGCTGATCGGATGCCGCTTCCTTCAACCAAAAAGGCCGGAACGGTGACCGACCACATCACTGCCAAGATGAAGGCAGGGACTATGAGTAACAAGAACCCGCACATCAGACCCAGAATGGTCAGGATCACGATCCCGATCAGAGGGAGGAAGCTGCGCAGTCCGTGGATGAGACCTTCACCGATCGTTCTCTTTCGCCCGGCAAGCTCAGAGGTGGTCATATAGACCAAGGCGCCTTGCAAAATCGTCGCTGCGACCATGGCTAGGATCGAGCCGTAGAGTATCGGAAGCCCTTGGCCGGCAGTCGTTATCGTTCGAGCGTAGGCCTCGGGCGCGACGAACCCCATGATCAGGGTGGGAATGCCGGAGAAAACGGCGGAGATCAGGGCAAACGGCACGAAGTTGCGCTGGATCACCCCCATGGTGGTCTCGATGACCTTGCTGATGTCCAGCTTTTCGGTGGTTCCCGTCGAGATCGTCATGGCTTAGCTCCCCGTTCAGCCTATGGGAGGGAGGAAATCACGGGAATGGGGGGATGTCGATGGGTTGTGTTCTACCGGGCTAACAACGTCTGCGACGCGGCATAGCTCTCCGGCACGCCGATGTCGATGAAGGTGCCATCGACCTTGATGCCGCCGAGTTTGCCTCCGGCGCAGAGATCAACGAGCAGTCGCGCTTCAAGCGAGACCACCTCCTCCGTGTTCGGAACAATATCGCGGGTTAGCCGGTAGACGCCACCATTGATTAGCCCCGGCTCCGTCCGTCCGCTGCGGGGCACGAAGCGCACCACGCGAGCTCGGTCCAACTCGACAGTTTCATACCGGTCGGCCACGGCGATTTGGCGCAGGGCCAGCATGGCGGGATAGGCGTCGTTGTCGGCCAGGGCGCGCCAGTCAAAGTCGAACCAAGTGTCGCCGTTCACCAGCAAGAAAACGTCATCCAGCATGTCTCGCGCGTGGATCAGTGCCCCACCGGTGCCGAGTGGAGTCGTCTCAAGCGACACGGCGATTTCGACGCCGTAGCGCCCCGCGATCCCGGCTTCTGCAATCCAGGTTTCAACCACTTGGGCCTGATGACCGGCCAGCAGCAGGACGCGGTCAAACCCGTGTCCGGCAGCCTTCTCGATCAAGTGTTCCAAGAATGGCCGCCCGGCCACCGGCAACATCGGCTTGGGTGTGTCGCGAGTCAGATCGCCCAGCCGGGTGCCCGCGCCGCCCACCAGGATGGCGCATTGGGTCACCTTCATCGCGGCACGCTCCAGGCCTCGACCCCATCAAAGGTGAACTTGACCGAGCTGGCCTGGCCGCCGGCTTCATTGAGCGCCGAGGTCAGGCGGTAGCGGTTTTCCGGGTCGGTGCAGAACATTAGGAAGCCGCCGCCGCCTGCGCCCGAGACCTTGCCGCCCCAGGCCCCACTGGCCATGCCGTGATCGAATAACCGGTCTACCGTCGCCGTAGCGATGCCCTTGGCGGTGCGTTTCTTGGCGGCCCACGACCGCATCAGGATCTCGGCCACTTCGCGCACCTTGCCCTGCAGGATGGCCTCGCGCATGGCCGTCGCATCGGCCTTTAGGCTGTGCATGTTGGAGACCGTCTGCGGGTCCATATCCACCAGACCCTTGATCTGCTCTTCGATGATCCCGGCTGAGGCCCGCGACTGGCCGGTGAAGCAGATCACCAGCGAGCTCTCCAGCTCATTGAGAAAGGCACGCGGCACCCGGAGTGGACTGACCAGCACCCGCTCGTCGGCCAGGAATTCGATATAGTTCACCCCACCGAAGGTGGCGGCATACTGGTCTTGCCGCCCCCCCGCCAGACCCAGTTTCACGCGCTCAATGTCAAAGGCTAGGCGCGCAATGTCATAGGGACCGAGCGGCAAGTCTAGCGCTACTCGGAAGGCCTCAATCAGCGCCACGGCCAGGGCGGAGGATGAGCCGAGGCCTGACCCCGCCGGGGCGTCGATGGTGGTCGAAACGGTCAAGGCCGGGGCTTCGCCGCCCAGCCAGGTCTCCACCACATGGCGATAGACGGCGCGGTGCAGGATCAGGCCGTCGTCGAGGCTAATTTTGTCGAAGTTGGTGAAGTGTTCCTCGGCTCCCAAGTCACGGGCACGAAAGGCGATGTCGCCGTCGGGGCTAGGGGCTATATGAGCAAAGGCAAAGCGGTCGATGGTGGCGTTCAACACCGCGCCGCCGAATTGGTCGCAATAGGGCGATAGATCAGTGCCGCCTCCGGCCAAGCCTAAGCGCAGGGGGGCCCGTGCCCGCACGTCGAACAGCCGGTTGCTGGTGCGGGCTAGGTGGATCATCGGTTCTGGCTCAGCAAGACCTGGGCACCGCCGCGGTCGATGGCGTAGTTCAGGCGCGGCATGTTTTGACCGGCCATATAGGCTTCCAACTCGCTCCCGTCGCTGGGGTCGTAGAGCATCATGAATCCGCCCCCGCCGGCCCCGATGACCTTACCGCCCAGCACGCCGTGCTCGGTGCGGACGTGGTCATAGAGCTGGTCGATATGAGGCCAGGATATCTTGGCGGAGAGCTGCTTTTTCGATAGCCAATGTTCGTGCAGCATATGGCCCCAACCGTCGAGATCGCCCGCCACCCAGGCGTCGCGGATACGGTAACCCAGGGCCTTGATGGACCCTAGGCTCTCGCTGACAGCGTCATGTTGCGCCCCGCCTTGGCTCTGCATGGCGCTGTTCTGGTCATTGAGGATGACAGCTGCGTCCCGGCGCAGGCCTGTGTAATAGATATGGGTGTGGGACACGAAAGCGGCCTCGGTTTCCGGTGCGATCTTCACCTGATCCACCTGGACCGTGCCGTCCGGGGCGATGTCCAGTGTCGTAAGGCCGCCGAACGCCGCCATGTACTGATCCTGCTTGCCGATGCCCTTGGCGAGCGCATGGATCTCGATGTTGCAGGCTTCTTCGGCGAGAGCTTGGCGATCCGGCGTTCTACCTTGCAGGGCGTGCAGGGCGCTTAAGAACCCAACGAGAAAGCAGCTGGAAGATCCCAAGCCGGTGCCGCCCGCGATATCGCCGATGGAGGCGGCTTCGAACCGGTCGTCAATGCCATGGGCTTGCAGGGCCGCGCGGACCAGCTCGTGCTTCAGGTCTGCAGCGCTGTCGCAGGCCTCGGGGTCGGGTCCGTGCAGCACCACGCCGCCATGGAAGGCAGGTCGGTGAGCGGCGATATGGATATATTTGTCCAACCCCATGGCGAAGATGAACCCGCCGCCATTGCGGTAATAGCTTTCAAGGTCTGTGCCGCCGCCGCCCAGGGTGACACGCAAGGGGGTGCGGGTGGAGATCATGTTAGTTGGCCACGGCCTTGGCCGTGCCGGCCGCCAGCTGCTCCCAATGGCCCTTGCTCACTGACAAAGCCGGGTGAGATACCAGCAGATGCCAGACTACGGCGGCCAGGCCCTCGACAATCGGGGTAATCAGTTGGTCATCGACAGTGGGAACCACCACGCAGGCGTCCGCGGCCTGGGCCGTGAAGCCGCCATTGCGCCCGACAATCCCGGTCACCGTCGCCCCGCGTTCTTTCGCCAATTCGATAGCGCGCACGATATTGGCGCTGACCGGAGGGTTCACACTGCCGCCGCCGACCGAGAAGATCAGCAGGCCGTCTTCGGCCTTGAGACGCGAAGACTGTAGCCAGGTGGAGAAGGTACCCTCCCAGCCCTCATCATTGATCCGTGCTGTCAGCTCGGAGACATTGTCGGTGGGGCAATAGGCTTCGAAGCCGCAGATCTTGCGAAAGTCGTTGGTGGCATGGCTGGCATGGCCGGCGCTGCCGCCTACCCCAATAATGAACAGACGTCCGCCGCCGTCGCGCACCTTAGCCAGGGCCAGAGCCATGGCTTCCACGGCTTGGCGGTCAATGGCGGCCATGGCGCGGGCGGCGGCATCAAAGAAATGGTCTGAGAACACGGGGTAGATCCGATCAAACTGCGTTGGGGCTCGAGGCCTCATCCATAACAGCGATTAATTGCGACAAGCTTTCCAACACATGATCTGCGCCGGTGCCGGAATTGTAGGGTCTGGCCAGCAGAACGGTGCGGACCCCGGCGGCTTTGCCACAGGCGATGTCGCGGTCCTGGTCACCGATCATGAAGGAAGCGGCGAGATCGACATCGTGCGCTGCGGCCAGCCCTAGGATCAGACCGGGTTTGGGTTTGCGACAGGCGCAAGCATCGCTATTGTCGTGCCGACAGGCGGCAATGGCGTCTAAGGGCAGGCTCGCGGCCAGCTTGTCGTGGATGGAGTCGAGGTCACCGTGGCTCATCAGGCCGCGTCGTACGTCGGGTTGGTTGGTCACGACAAAGATCTGAAACCCCAGAGCCCGCGCTGCGGCGATTACCTCGGTCGCCTCCGGCACAATGACCAGTTCTTCCGGCGTGCGGGGGGAGGCCGGTTTGCCGTCGCGCTCAACAATCTTGTTCAGCACCCCGTCTCGATCAAAGAAAATCGCGCGCCTCATGACAGGCGACCCTGAGCCAGCAACAGCTGTCCCGCAGCGTGGCTTTCTGGGGTATCGAGTCCCAGGCACATGCCGCCGTCATCTAGGATGTGCGATTGGAGCTTTCGACCGGATTTCAGCATAGCGGGAAAGACGTCGCGCCCGAAGTCCACGAGGCCAGCGTGTGGAATGAGGTCCAAGACACTGGGTTCCACCGCATAGACCCCGGCATTGACGAGGTTGGAGACCTGAGCGGCCCCCGCGCCCTCGACAAAGGCGTTGATCGCGCCGCCAGAATTAATCCGCACCCGACCCCCGGCAATGCCGGTGTTCAGATGCCGCTCGCGGTCGAACAGCGCCACGGTGGCCTCAGCACCCGCGTTGCGATGGGTGGCTTGTAACGCGGCTAGGTCAAAGCGAACGACACTATCGCCGTAGACCACCAGCATGGTCTCTGTGACCACATTCGCGATATTGCCCAGGGCTCCGGCGGTGCCCAGAAGCTCGGGTTCATAGACATAGGTTATGGTCATGCCGAAGGCCGAGCCATCGCCGATCTGCGTTCGGATCAGGTCGGCCCCGTAGTGCAGATTGATCCAGACTTGGTCCACCCCGCCAGTGGCCAGCCAGCGCAGATTGTGCACCAGGATTGGGGCGTCACCGAAAGCCATCAACGGCTTGGGCAAGCCGCCCGCCACGTCGCGGATACGGCTGCCCAGTCCGGCGGCGAGAACCAGAGCTTTGGTCATAACAGGAGTGTGGCTTAAAGCCCGGTCGGCTTAAAGCTGATATCCGGCTGCCCGCGCGTCGGTGTCGAACATGGCCACGGTTTCAGCGGAGAGGTCGGTCAGGTTCTTGCCGGCCATCTCCAGCTTTTTCAGCAGGTCAGGTGTCGCCGTGATGATGTGGCAACCGCAGTCCTGAGCTTCATAGATGTTCAGCACTTCACGGATGGAAGCCCACAAGACCTCGGCCAAGGGGAGACGGGCAGCCATCGCCACAGCAGCGCGCATGATCGGCATCGGCGGGATGCCGGTGTCGGCAATACGACCGGCGAAGATCGAGATCACCGCCGGGGTTGCCGGATCGAGCGCTTCGACCGTGGCGGCCACCTGCTCCAGGGTCAGGATCGCGGTGACATTGACCTTGATGCCCTTGGCCGACAGCAAGCGCACCAGCGGCAGGCTCGATTGGCGCTTGGTGTTGGTGATCGGGATCTTAACGTAGACGTTCTTGCCCCATGAGGCGATCTTCTCCGCTTGACGCTGCATTTCTATGAAGTCGTCGGCGATCACCTCAAAGGAGATCGGCATGTCTGGAATAACGGCCAGCAGTTCCTTGGCGAAGGCTTCATAGTCACAAACACCGGCCCGGCGCATCAGGCTCGGATTGGTGGTGAACCCGGTGACCAAACCCTCTTGGTGCAGGCGGGCGAAGTCCGTCAGAGTTGCCCCGTCACCATAGAGTTTGACTTGGTTGGAAACGCGCAGTTCCGTGGCATTTTTGCCGACGTCCAATTTGTGTAACATGATCAGCCCCAGCCCCTTAACTCGTCCCAGAAGGGCGTTTAGGGCAGAGCGGCGACCAACAAAAGAAGCTTCACCTGAAACGGGCACCCTTAAGGCTAATAATTCGCCTGACGGGGGAATATTTACGCTTTTGAGGCGAAAGACGGCTCGCTTATATAGCCGATGGGCTTGCGCCAAGTCAGCTTTCCGAGTCCGTGCGCCATGAGCAGTCGCCCCTTCAGGCGGCGCTCGGAGCCGAACTCACCGGTGACCAAGGCTAAGGCGAAGCCTGCCAAGAGTTGAGCGATGCCCTTTAGGGCGATCATCAGCCAGGCCCGCCAAGGACGATCAGCGGCGTCAAGATAGATGGAGACATAGTGCTGGGTTTCGCGTCGGGTGCGCAGCAGGCGATAGTGGATCGTCGTGCGGTGGCGCGGCACAGTCTCGGTGACAAAGGCCTTTGACGCCCAAACGATCCTTCGACCCTGTTGAAACAGCCGCACAAACAGCTCGGCATCCTCACCTCCGGCGTCACCAAATTCCAACCGCATGGGGGGCGCGTTGTCAGCAAAGCAGCGGGCGACTTCAAAGAGCGAATTGCCGGTGCCTAGTCCGAACTGCGGCTTGCCGTCGGCGCGCACCAGATCCAAAAAAGCACGGTCGGGCAGATGTAAGTCTCGGGCGAACTGCGAACCTGTTGGGTCGTAGGGTGGCGCTTTGCCGCCGACGAAGCGCGCTAAGCGTGGCCCAACAGCGATCTCCGCACCCGTGTCGAGGGCAGCCGCTGTCAGCTCATCGAGCCAGTCATGGTCAGCAATCTCGTCGTCGTCGATGAACGCGACCCAGCGGCCCGCGGCCTCGGCAAAGCCGCGATTGCGTAAGGCCGACATATTGCGGACCGGATCGGCGAAGTAACGGATCGGCATTGCCGCGTGAGCCGCCAGCTCCTCTGCCACCTTGCGGCCACTCTGCGACGGGTGATTGTCGATCACTATGATCTCGCGGGTCTGGCCGGTGCGGTTTTGCTGGCCAAGGCATGAGGCGAGCGTTTCGGCCAATAGGATCGGTCGATCATAGGTGGCAACGACGATGGAAATCTCGATGCTACTCACGTCAGCTTCTCTTCGATAAAGCCGATAGGTGCGCGATAGGTCAGCTTGCCCAGGCCCTTGGCCATGCCGATGCGGTGGTCGAAACGTCGCCGCCCCGCCCATTCGCCGGTCACCACATAAAGACCCGCATGAACACAGAACTGCGCCAATCCTAACCCCATGACCTTGAGGCGAGCGCTCCCTGGCCTGCCGCTGGTATTGATTCGCGAGGCGGCATAGTGCTGCGAACCCCGCTTCATTCGGGTGACCATGTATTCCGGCTGAGCGCGTTCGGTCTCGATGAACTCGCGGACGATGGCGCTCGGACACCAGACGAACCGTTTGCCCGCCAGTGCCAATCGAAAGAGTAACTGGGTGTCTTCACCATTGGCGTCACCAAATGCCACGCTGAACGGTTCGGGCGTGTCAAAACAGCTGGCCACCCGGAAGGCGGCATTGCCGCTGCCCAGGCCCTTGCCCTTGCGGCGAAACCGCCCGAACATTTCGATGGGGGCATCTGCGGGCAGGCGGAAATCTAGGGTGTAGAGCCAGGCCTGAGGGTCCCAATCGGGGGCGTGACCAGACTCAAATAGCGGCAGTTTTGGGCCGAAGGCGGCATCGGCATCGGTGCGTTCCAGGCAGGCGTGGAGTTGCGTCAGCCAGCCTTCGTCCGGCGCTTCGTCGTCGTCGATAAAGGCAACATAGGGCGCTCGGGAGGCGGCGATACCTAGGTTTCGCACGACGGAGATGTTTCGGCGGGCGTCGGCCAGATAGCGAACGGGTGAGCCGCCGGCGGCTAAGCCTTGAACCAAACCCTTTGCCAAGAGCTTGGGATGATTGTCCACCACAATAAACTCGTATGAGAGGCCGTCCGGCATGGTCTGTTGCAGGCCCTCGCGAAGCGTCCGGGCCAGCAGGTGAACACGGTCATAGCTTAAGACAACGACGCTGATACTAGGGGTCACACGCCTGTCCCCCGCAACACGACGAGGGCCGTCTTGGCCAAGATCTGGATGTCCAGCCACAGGGACCAGCGGCGAATATAGTCCAAGTCCAATTCGACCCAACGATCATAGTCATTGATCCGGTGGCGCCCCTCTACCTGCCACAGACATGTGATGCCGGGCTGAACCGTTAGCTTTAATTTCTGGAACTCGGTGAACTGAGCATACTCGTGCTCTCGGGGCGCGCGCGGTCCGACCAAGCTGAGGTCGCCCTTGGCCACGTTCCAAAGCTGGGGCAATTCATCAAGGCTGAATTTTCGCAAAAGCCGCCCGAGCGTTGTGACGCGCGGATCATTGGTCATCTTGAAGGCTGGGCCGGTCATTTCATTTTGATCCCGCAAATCGTCTTCCATGGCGTCGGCATTGTCGACCATGGTGCGAAACTTCCAGCCGGAGAACCGCCGTCCGTCTTGACCCACCCAGTTGCAGGTGAAGAGCACCGCGCCCGGTGAGCTGAGGCGCACAGCAAGGGCGACAAAGCCCAGGAGCGGAGCCAAGATCACCAACAGAATCACTGAGACAACAATGTCCATCGCCCGCTTTAGCGCGAGTTCAAAAATCACGTTACGACCTCCGGCGAGAACCGGACGTAAACCGATGGTATGGCTCATGGAGTCTCAAGATTAGTGGACCTGGGGTCAAAACCTATATGCCCAACCCGTTGACAACCGGTTCAAGCGATCAGCCATCCTTTGCTGAGCTGCGGTTTGCCGGACTGCGCTTCACCCCTTTGTCGGTGGACGAGACGGTGGCGGCCTTGAGGGATCGGCCAAGCGGTGCGCCGTTTGTGGCCTTTGTCACGCCCAATGCCGAGCATGCATTCTTGCGCCGACACGACGACCAGTTCCGCGCCTGCGGTGAAACCTGCTGGATCAGCACCAATGACAGTCGCATTCTGGGCCGAGCTGCTTGGCTGGCCGGCCTGGATCTGAAGTTCGCGCCCGGTGCCTATGTAGTGGACGCGCTGTTCAAAGAGGTGATCGCGCCGAGTGACCCGATCTGCATCATCGGCGGAACGCCCGATGTGGTCGCGAGCTTGGTCGACCAATTTAGGCTGACCCGCGTAGCCCATCACATCCCGCCCATGGGCTTTATCAGTAATCCGGCTGCCGTCGCAGATGCGGTGGCCTTTGTTGCCGCACATCCGGCGCGCTTCGTGTTCGTCGCCATGGGCCCACCCCAGTCGGAAAAGTTCTGCCAAGAGCTCATTGCCGACGGTCGCTCGGTCGGCGTGGGCCTGTGCATCGGGTCCTCGATCCATGTGGTGACCGGACGGTCAGATCCGGCCCCTTACTGGATGGAGCATAGCGGCTTCGTCTGGCTCTATCGCTTGCTGCGAGAGCCCAAACGCCTTTGGCGGCGGTATCTGGTACGCGGTGTGTTGGGCCTTGCGATGGGGTTGTGCGATGTCGGAGCGATTCGACTGGGTCTGAAAAACCCTACCGACATGGCCACCGATGGCTGACATTCACGGCCTCGACGAGTGGCGGCTTGAGCGCGCGCGTCTCACCCAGGGCCGCGCGGATTTCGCTGATCATTGGCTTGGTCTCTGGGGATCGGCAATCCTGATCCTGATGCTGCTCTATATGTTGATCGGCCAGCAGCCCTACAATCATGAGGTCGTTCTCGACCCCGAAACCGGCGTATCGCCCGTGTCTCCGATCAATCGGATTTTCTGGCTTGGCTTGTTTGGGCTCTCGGCACCGATCTTCTGGTTCCGACGCGCCCAGCTGCTGGAGACCCTACGACGCCTCTGGCCCTTGGTATTGTTGCTCCTGTGGTTTGCTGCCACCACCCGCTGGGCTCTGGATCCTGGAGTCTCCAACAAGCGGGTATTCCTCTATGTGATCGCCGCCTCCATCTGTTTGGCCGTCAGCCTGAGCATTCGCTACGGCCACCGGCTGCACGCCGCGATGGCGGTCGCCTGTGCGATCATGGTGGGGATTGATCTGTTCTCCTGGATATTTCTGCACGCCCGCTCAATGACGGAGCTGGGTTTAGCGGCGATCCATACGCACAAGAACACCATGGGATCGGTGATGCTCTATTGCGGCATCATTTGCGGCACATATGTCATCGCCCAGAAAACCCTCGTTGGGCGCGCGTTCTGGGGCGGTATTTTGTTTGCCGCCTTCGTCATGCTGGTGGCGACTAAGTCTAAGACCAGCTTGGCGATCTTTGTCGTTGCGGCAGGGTTTGCGCCGCTGCTGATCGTCTTCTTGCGCAGCCGCGTCTCCACGATCTGGGTCACGATCAGCTTGGGGATCGCAGCCACAGGCGTGGTCGTCTTGGCTTGGTTGGTTTGGTGCGCTCTCCAGGGTCGAGACCCCTTCTGGCCGCTCAGCCATGTCACCTTCACCATGCGGACCGATGTGTGGAAGTTTGCTCTCAATCAATGGTCCCTGCGGCCCTGGACAGGATGGGGGTTCGGTTCCTTCTGGGATATCGATCCGGCGGTGCAGCCCAGCCAACAGACGGACGAGTGGTTTGCCAAGCCTGATGCCTTCACCAACGAGTCTCACAACGGCTACATCGATTTGGCCGTCACAACCGGCCTGATCGGGCTGGGCGGTTCGTTAGCGCTGTTGGTGCTTTGGATCTATCGCACGCTCAATATGGCGCGCTTGGCACTGTTGACGCCCACGCCGGAAGACCAGCAAATCCTTGCCTACAGCGTCTATCTTGCATTGTTTCCGCTGCTGTTCTTCGTGCACAACTTCATGGAGAGCAGCTATTTTACGGCCAACGCGACCTTCGGAACCCTGATCCTGTTGATTGGAATAGACGTCGACCTTCGGTGGCCGGAACGGTGGAGGGTGGGCGGACTCAACGCGCCGACCTTTGCGCCCGACCGATAGCCACCCAAAGGACTGAAGCCATGATCGCGACTTCTACGATCTGGCCGACTGCGGTGCCGGCGATGGCACCCCCAAATCCATAGAGCCTCATGGCCCCCAGGATCGCCAGAGCCGCTACCGCCGAAGCGATCGTGTTGGCGATGGCCAAGGGTTTGAACGCCTGCATGACTTGCAGCGGAATGCTGATGACCATTTGGGCCAGGCTGAGGGCGGTCGATACACCCCACAGCAACACCATCCAGCCGTCGTCAGCGTATTTTCCCTTGAACATAAGGCTAGAGATCTGGCCCCAGACCTCAAACACTAAGCCGGCCCAGACGACAGCCACCACCAGCCCCAGCCCCAGCGCGACGAGGACCATATTGGTGAACCCACCCCAGTCGGCGCGCTCTTTGCGTTTGACCAGATCGCTGCGCGCGATGAGGCCCCAAGAGGTGCCCAGCAACGGCACGGGACGAAGGAAGAGTTGAGTGGCCGAGAGCGAGGCAAGGGCGGCTGCGCCAAAGGATCCAGCGACGGCGAAAGCATAGAACCGTGTGAGGATCTCGGTGGTGCTGACCCCCAGAAACAACCAGCCGGACTGGGCAATATAGGCCCTAAACCCCGCCAGACGAGCCCATCGGAATTGGATATCTTGTCCCCTAATCGCAACCCTCCCGGCGGCAAGTCCGACCATGCCGTAAGCGCCGCCCAACATGAGCAGGATCGCGTCAGCCGAGAGGTGGACAAATATTGCCGCACCCCCACCGACCAAAACAAAAGCCAACACAAAGATCCCTAAGGTCTGGAATAGAGCGTCTCGCGCCTCCCCCCGGGAATAGGCCAGGGTGCGGAAGTATTGCTGAATCAGGAATGCCGGCACGAACAGGGCTGCGGCGGGCGTGCCCAACTCATGTCCGGAGAGGCTCATCGCGGCTGAAAAGGCCAGGATGACTAGGCCTGTCGCCAACCAGAAGAGGCCGGTCACCGCGTGCATCAACTGTTCGATCGGCAACCGGGCGGGATCTAGTTTTGTCCCGGGCGGCAGAACCAAGACGTGGGTGAGCGTCAGAGCATTTTGCAGGCTCGACAGCACGAAGGCGACGTTGGCCCAAAACGCAAAGGCCCCGTATTGATCGGGCGCGGCAATCCGGATCAGCAGCAGATTGACGCCGAGGTTCATGAGTGACCACAGCGCTTGCTCGATCGCTGAGGTCAGATACCGGCTCACAGGATGTCCTCTATCGCGTCAGAACCTTCTGGCCCCGTCGACATTGTAGCCAAGCGCGCGGGGAATGGGCAGCAGGCCTGTGATGTATTGCTCTACAAAAAGGTCCACTTCAGCGATCTTACTGCGCGGCACGAAGATCAGGTCACCCGGCAGTATGGCGAAATTGGTCAGGGCTTGGCCGCGGTTGAGATAGGCTTTCAGGTCGACGTCCTTCATCAGCAACTCGCCGTCGGGCCTTTGGCGCAGAATGACGACCCGTCCGGTTCGCGCCGTGGGTAACATACCTCCGGCTGACATCACGGCCTGGGCGGTGGTCAGTTGCCCCTTTATCGGAATGACCCCAGGGTTGCGCACCTCGCCGCCAACATAGATTTGCGCTGCGCCATAGGCCGAGATCAGCACCTCAACCTGAGGCCGTCGCAGGACTTGAGCATAGGCCTGGGTCAAGACGCCATTGGCCTCCTCAGCGGTCAAATCAGCGACCTTGACGGAGCTCACGAGAGGAAAGACGCCCCGACCGTCGGGGCCAACGGTGGCCGGTCCGTTGAGATCCGGGTTCAGCAGGAACCTCAGCGACAGCTGATCGCCCGGCCCGATACGGTAGCGATAGTCCTGTTCTGTCCAGTCGGCATAACGCACCGGGGGTGGTGCGTAGGTGGACGGCGGTGCGGAGGTAGGAGGCGGGGCATCCTGTCGATTGTCGGCACCGGGCACCAGGTCCGGCCGATAGGGGGGTGGCGCATAGCCGTTCGGTTGGGCCCGCCAGTCGGGAGCGCGGGGGTAGGCACGTGGCGGGGGTTCCCGCGCTTCGTCTCGTCGGTTGCCATAGGTGCCCGGGGGCGGCAGTTCGGGATAGGACGATGGCTGCGAGGTCGCGGCGGGGCGCTGGTAGGACCTGGGCATGTCAGCGTTGCTTTGAGAAGCGCATCCCGAGGCTAGGCCTGCCAATATCAGCGCCATCCAGCAACCGGTCAGGTCGGACATCCTTAATTTCCTCAGTCTCAGGGGCGAACTCTAGAGCAGACACCGCACCCCTGACGATGCCGCAATAGGGGTCGTCAAACGCGCGACACCTGCGCGCCGCAGGTTTTTGTTAACCACAAATCGTTACCAATTGGCTGTGAAAATCACTGTCCGGCGATTGCTCGCCATCACCTGTTTCGCCCTGCGTTGAAATGACCTCTGCGGTTCTCGATAGTTCGTCGTACGCCGCTCCGGCGCCTAAGCGCCGCTTGCAATCGCCGCTGACCCTTCGCGAACTTCTGACGCCGATCTTTTATTACAAGTGGCAGGCCCTCCTCGCCTTCCTGGTCCCTGTGATCATTGCGCTGGTGGCTGTCGCCTTGGCCCAACCGGTGTTTACGGCCCAGACGCGCCTGCTGACCCTGCTCGGCGGCGACTATGTGTTCAAGAGTTCGAGCAATGATCCGGGTTCGGCTCAGGCCTTCGATCGGTCTCAGATCGTGCATGCGGAGATGGAGATCCTCGGCGCGCGGGCGCTGCGCATCGAGACGCTGAAAGCCATCGGTCTGCAGCGGGTCTATCCGAGTTTTGTTGGCGTTCCCAACGGCCTGGAGAAGGCCGCCGAGAAGCTGGAAAAAGACCTGACAATCACCAATATTCCAACCTCCAGCGTCATTGAGCTGACGTTCAAGGCCCGCAATGCACAGGTTGCCGCAGACACGCTCAACAAGCTGATTGAGATTTATCTTCAGCGCCGCGGTGAGGTATTCAAACGTGCCGACACCGGAGCCGTCAGCGCCCAGGGATCTGCGCTGACTTCGCGTCTGCAGGATCTTGAGGCTCAGCTCACCATCTTTTCCACCCAGTATGGACTCGGCGACTATGCGGCGGAGTTCAGCGCGATCCAAACTCAGCAAGCGGTGTTGCAATCCCAACTCCAGGCCTTGGATCAGCAGTTGGCGACCCGGTCCGCGCGGGCGACTGAGCTATCTGCGCTAAAGCGCGTCACGCCGCGCGAAGTTCAGATTTCGGCCGACCGTTCCCGGTCCACTCAACTCGACGCCATGACTCAAAACCTAGTCTCCCTCCAGGCTCAGAGGCGCGAAGCCGCCGAGAAGTACCGCGAGGGCTATCCAGTGATCACCGATCTGGACGCGCGTATCGCCGACCTGCAGGCACAGATCCGCCAAGCGCCGACGCAGCAGGTGTCCCTCGAGCGGCAGGGCTTGAACCCGGTCCATCAACAGATCGACACGGAACTGGTAACCTCCCAAGGCGACGTCGCGGGTCTGCGCAATGGCCGTCAAGCTATTCAACGGTCGCTGCAAGAGGTGGAGGCACGGCTCGCCGAGCTGGTCCGCATCGGTCCGGAATATCGCTCCCTGGTCCGCGCCCGCGACATCGTTGAGAACGCCGCACAAGACCTCGCAAAGACGTCTGAGAATGCCGGGGTCGACAATGCCGTTTCACGCTCACGAGCCAATGTGAGGGTCATTCAACCTGCCGATCCGCCGGTGAGGGGAAAGACTGGACGCTTGCTGTTGTTGGCGGCAGGGCTGGGTGTTGGCCTCGCGGCCGCCTTCGCCACGGTGGTCTTGGCGTCCGCGACATCAGAAATCATGGTTACACCTCGCGATGTCGAGGAGAAGCTGGGTGTCCCGGCCTTGATGGCCGTCGCTACCGGCGGCGAGGACTTCTTTCCGGCAGGTCGACGCCTGGTGCCCTCTCATCTGACCCCGGACGATGGACGACTCCTGTTGCGCCTCATCAACTCCATGCCGAGGGGCACCGGCCGGGTGATGCAGTTGATCTCGGCCCATGACGGCGAGGGCGTGTCGAGCATGGTGCGTGATCTCGCGGTGATTGCGGCTTCGGGTGGGGCGCGGCGAGTCTTGTTGCTCGACATTGAACCGCCGCCGAGTCGCGGGGCAGCGGCGATGTTGGCAGCCCACGGACATCGCCTGGGTCCAATGACGGCGGAACGTCGGACCATGCGGGTCGATGACAGCAGTCTATATGTTTCGGCTCCCCTAGGGGCTGGGGGCATTAAGGTGGATGAAGCCAAATGGGCCAAGATTATCGGAGCAGCTCGCGCCAGCTTCGACCTCGTCCTGATCGATTCCCCCGCGCTCCATCGGTCTTCCGCCGGGATTGAAGTCGCTGAACTCGCAGACCTGGCCCTGGTGGTGATCGAGGCAGAGGAGACCCGCGTGGCTGTGGCTCGGCGTTTGGTGGAGCGTTTGGAATCCGCCGGTGGACGCGTGATCGGGGCCATACTCAACAAGCGAGCCTTCTACATCCCCCGCTTCATCTACGCCTCGCTATGAGCCAAGACACTTGAGTTTTCCTGTCGACCTAGCCTAGCTCTCCTGACCATGACGTCGTCCACCTTTCTTGAACCTAATCGCCGCGCCCTGATGACTGCGGCACTGGCTGCCATGGCGACCCCGGCCTGCGCGGCACCCCCGCTGAACCTTGGCAATCTAGCCGCGCGAAGAGGTGTGCAGTTCGGGACGGCGATTGAGCCGCAGAGTGTCGAGAAGGACTTCGACTTTGCCGGCCTGGTTCGCGCTCAGTGCGCCATTCTGACACCGGAAAATGCCCTGAAGTGGAACCAGCTGCGTCCGTCGCGCGACCAGTTCGACTTCGCCCAGTCAGACCGTGTCGCAGCAATCGCGGCGGCAAATCGTGTGCCCATGCACGGCCACTGCTTGGCCTGGCATGAAGCCAACCCCGACTGGCTGCCGCAAGCTTTGCGCGGGAGGGACGCCCAGGCAATTCTGGAGGATCACATTGCCACGGTGGTGGGGCGCTACGTCGGTCAGGCGACGTCTTGGGACGTGGTCAATGAGGCGGTGGAACGCAATGATCGACGCTCCGACGGCCTGCGAAAATCTATGTGGCTGCAGGCCCTGGGGCCCGACTATTTGGACATCGCCTTTCACGCTGCTCATGCCGCCGATCCGCAAGCCAAACTGGCATTGTCCGACTACGGCCTGGAATATGACGACGAAAGCTGGATGGTCGAAAAGCGCGGCACCACGCTTGTCTTGTTGCGTTCTCTCTTGGCGCGCGGTGTTCCGGTCCATGTGCTCGGCATCCAAGGTCATTTACTCGGCGATCGGCCACCGGCCTTTGGCCAAGGTTTGGTGGATTTTGTCTCCGCCGTGGCCGATCTTGGGCTGGAAATCTATGTGACCGAGTTGGACGTCAGCGATCAGAAGATATCGGGCTCGATCCGCCAACGCGATCAAATCGTTGCTGAAACCTACCTCCGCTTCTTGGAGACAGTCCTTAGCCATACGGCGGTCAAATCGGTGGTCACCTGGGGATTGTCGGATCGCTACACCTCCAAAACTTGGTTTGCTCCCCGTGCGGACGGTGACCCGGTCCGCCCCTTGCCCTTTGACCGCGACCTGATCGCCAAGCCGGCAGCACTGGCGATGTCTAGAGCCTTTTCTCTTTAGCGCATGTTCTGATGATCGATTCCCACTTTTCGGAACATGCTCTTGGGTGTTCGGCTCAATCCGCCAAGAACCGGAGCAATTGGTCGATAGCGACGTCGCGACTCTTCGCCTTCGCCAGTCCGTGATCCAGGCTGGGTTCGATGGACAAGGACATGCCCGGCAAGGCCGTCAGTCGCTGACCGCCCCTCCCGAAATAGGTCTCGACTTCGTCGAGGCTGGAGTCATCTAAGCCCACCAACATATGCAATCGCCCGCCACGTGCCGACAATCGGTTGATCCCGGTGACAAAGGGGCGCCCGTCCCGATTGTCCAGGCGCGCTGCGGCTCGAGCCTTCAGGCGTCGCGTCAAGGTTTTGACGACAGCACGGACATCGACCTCTCCCTTAAGGAGACGCAAAAGAGTCTTAGGGTCTCGCAAACCCTGAACATAGGCACCGGTGGCCCGGCCTTGATCCCGCATCTCCGGGGTCAAGGAGTCGCTTGTGCGCCAAACCAACTTCGCGCTGACCACAAAGGCCGCATCGAACCGCGTCTCATCCCTAAGGGTCGCCAAGGTATGAAACGCCCCGGAACAGACGCCAACCAAACAGGCGTTGGGATAACCCAGGCTCTCCAGCAGGTCGGCCGCGGCGATGAAGTCTGTGCGACGGGCAGTGTCATAGACATGGCCGTCGTCGCCTTCGCTATCGCCGACGCCCGTGAAATCAAACCGCAGGGAGGCGATTCCCGCATCCGCCAAGCGTCGCGCGGCGATGGCTGCAAACCGACCGACCCCCGACTTGGGCTCCTTGCTGGTATTGCAAAAAACGACGGCGCGCTGCCCGGCTCCAGGTTTCCGGGGTTCCGCGAGGATCCCGCTCAATCCTGGCCCGAATTGCAGGTGATGTTCGGTGGCGTTATCCAGGTCCAGAGCAACGGGTTTGGGGCAAAGGTCTATGGATTGCTCAACGGGGGCCGTGACTTCTCCCGTCACCGCGCTGAACCAGTCCGCAAGTCGTTGAAATAGGACGTCGGGGGCCTGATTGCTGTGCGTATCCTCCAGGAGGGCTTCGTATTCCGGAAAGTCTTGTAGCCAGAGCTGGGTTGTCAGTGTCCCCAGGTGATCGATGACACCAGAGGCGATGGGCTTTGATGCGGCCACCAAGACATTTGGGGGCGCGCGGTCGATCTTCGCAAGATCTAGCGCTACCAAGTGTGCCAGGGACGCACGGTTTATCTGCAGACCGTCAGACTCCAGGCCCTCGTCCCCTTCAGGCCCAAGGGTCTGGCTCATGGCTGCGGCGAGCTTCAACTCGCGAACATAGCCCCGTCCAGAGACTACCGGAGCCAGCAGCGCCAAGGCATCGAAACCCACCGGTGCTGTCGCCAACAGGCTCGCACTCAATCGGAAGCCCAAGCCGGCCACCCGTTCGACGCGACCCTCGCGCTTCAATGTCTCGACTGCTGAAGCTATTCCGGTCTGCCAAGCTTCCCAGGCATTCGCATCGGCGGGCAAATCACGGCTATCGCCCTGGCCCAAGAGTTCAAACCGCAAGACGGGAAAACCCAAGTCGCATAGAGTTTCCGCCAGGGTTTTCAGAGGGCGAAAGGTGCAACGACCGTCGCGCCCCGGCGGCTGGCAGATCAATATACCGGTGGCCCGGTGGCGCTGATCGGCAGGCAAATGGAGCCGACCGACGTGCCCATCAAAGACAATCGGTCGAGCTTGGCTGTCAGCTCTAAGTGTCGCGGGCAGGATTGACATAGACCTCGTTATGCAAGGCGCGGGCCGCCCCTCAATTTCGGACGGTCTTAGTCTAGGCCGAGTTGCGGGCGTTGTGCGAGCAAGAGGCGCGCTGAGCCCTCACGCATGCGCGAATTTCCAATCATCAGCGGTGCGGAGGTGAGATCCCGCACGTGTCGCGAGACGCTGAAATCTCCGGTCCTAGCATAGCCGGAAAAGCCGCAAACGGCCATGGCTTCGCGCGCCACGTGCAGGCAGGTGTCCGACACCATGGTCTTTAGGCCATTGTCATAGGCGGCTTCAGAGAAGTTCGGGGCGACGACCGAGGTCCAGTCAAACCGATCAAGGGCCACCTTCAGGCGGGCTTCGGCCATCTGCAGATGTTCCACGGCCTGCGCCAGGACGATCGCACCATGCGGTAGGTCGGTGTCGCCGGGTTTGCGTTTTGCCCGCAGGAAGGCGCGGGCACGGCTCACCGCGTCGCCGGCAATTCCGGTCCAGACCGCTGCCCAAAGTATATGCGATACCGGCACCATCGTAGCCGCAGCGATTTCAGCGAAGGGTGCCGGTAGGGTTTGCGCTGTCGCACCTGTTCCCGTGACCAGAAAAGCCTCGGTGCCGGTGCCGCGCATGCCCATGGCATCCCACGTGCTCTTGCGCTCCAGGGTCAGCCCCGGCATGTCGATGACCGTCATGACCTGGTCACCCTGCGGGGCACCTTCGTGAGCGCGCGAAGTCACCAACAGGGCATCAGCACTGGCCCCGTAAGACACCGCAGTGCCGCTCTTGGTCAGGCTGAATCTGTCGCCCTCGCGCTCAATGGCGCAAATACTGGTCCGCATGCCGCCGCCAATGCCCTCCTCAGAGGTCACCGACGCCAGCAGCAACTGTTCGTCCTGCACCCGCCTCAAAAAGTCGGCATGCCAGCCATTGGCCGCAGAGTGGCGTGCCAAACAGGCCACTTGAATATGGTGCATGGCCAAGATCATGGCCGAACTACCGCAGGCACCCGCTAGGGTCTGGCACTGGGCGGCCACCTGAGCGAGGCTCAATCCGGGGCCATCCAAGGCCAAGGGGACTAGAGCGCCGAGCAGGCCGCGAGACTTTAGGGCCGCAAAGGTCTCCTGAGGAAAACGGCCCTCAGCATCGACGATTGCCGCATGCTGCCGTGCAATATCGACGACCTCTGTCGGCAAGGTATTGGCCTGAGGTGACAGCTGGATCTTGGGCTTTGGAGCGCGAGATTTCATCGTTTACTCAGGTCCCTAGGCGTTGCAGTTCAGCGTCGAATTCTGTCACGGCCACTATGACCCAGCTTAGCTTGACAGTTGTTTACGCTAAGTGCGCGTTGCGCGAGCCGATACATCACTGGGGCGAGCAATCGTGGTTAAAGCTCGCCGATCAGGCAAGTTCAAGCTCTATGTGCCACCGAGCAGGGCCCGCCAAACGGGGCCAAGTTTGACCAAGTCGGGATCGCTCGCACCTTCGACCCGGCGTTCGGACTCAAAAGCAACGCCACTCAGGTCGCCGCGCCGCCAGCGGAGCCGCACGTCGTAGGCAACACCGTCTCTCACTTGCAGAAGCTGGAAACGCGGCGGCAAAGGATAGATGGCCGAAATCTGCAGCTTCGCGCCACCTTTGGAAATATCGGTGATTGTGCAATCGGCCCATAGCGCTCGCTGCGGTCCATAGAATGCACGCGCCCGAAGACTCGCGGCTTCTCGCGGGTCATCTCGGCGATCATCGTAATTCTGTTGCGCGTTCACGACGGCAAGCTAACGCGGAACTCTTAAGATTCAGTCGCTTACTTCACAGCCTTAGCGAGACCGTCCTCGGGCGCTCACCGGCCAGATGTCGATTAGGGTGTCACCCTCCACCACATGGTAGCTATCATAAAGATCGGCGGTAGGGTCGCAGTGCGGCACGGAGAGCACGACCCGATCGGCGATGGCTAGCTGCTCGCCGATACCCGGGGCGATGATCGCGCCGTGCTCATCGCCCATGAAGACGAACCGCGATCCCTCCGGCGCGCCCTGCGAAATCGTCGGCGGTTCGCCCTCTGTGGCAAAGGCCTTGAATCCGGCATCCACCGTCACCAGGTTGCGCGCATTGGCGCTGACCACGCGGGAATCGACGAAGAGTGCAGCTTCATAGGGCGGCGCATCCACGCCGAGCCCCGCCAGATCACAGGCTCGATATTGGTCGTCCATGAAGACGTAAGAGCCTACCTGCAGCTCGGTGAACACCCCGAGATCCACATCAATGCGATGGGTGCCGGTGCCGGAACCGGTGATGATGGCGGGCGGCGCACCGGCTTCCGTGAGGGCCTTGATCACGCTCACCAGATAGACAGTGCGTTCTTCAACCGCTGAGCGGCGTTCTGCAAAGTCCTCAATGTGCTGTTCCCGACCGCAATAGAATTGGACTCCGCCATAGGCCAGGCTGGGTTTGGCCTTGATCAGGGACACCAGAGCCACCGCGGCCTCAGCCGAAGCCACGCCTGTGCGCCGGATGCCCGGATCGATGTCAATGATCACGCTTAGCGGTCGGTCAGGCCTGGCGGCATGGGCCAGAGCCGCCACATTGGCCGGGTGGTCCACAACCACCGACAGGCGCTCAGAGCGGTCGTGCAGGGCCATCAATCTGGAAATGGCGCTGGGCGATACCACGGGCGAGGTGATGTGCAGGCCCTCAACGCCGCCCTGCGCCAAGGTCTCGGCCTCGCCCAGCTTGGCACAGCAAAGCCCCACCGCGCCTGCCGCCACCTGGCGTTTGGCGATGTCGACGCTCTTGTGGGTCTTGGCGTGGGGGCGAAGCGTCACGCCCTTGCCCGCAGCAAACGCCGCCATCGTTGCAATATTGCGGTCCAAGGCCTCGATGTCGAGGACCAAGACCGGCGTGTTCAGGCTGCGCCGCGATCCCTGACGACCAATCAGTTCGCCATGCAGACGCTGGTCAAAGGATTGGGTCATAGGTCGGTTCCGTCAGCTGAAGAGTTCGGCCAAATGGGCGTTGAGGAATTTGCCCTGCGGATCAAAACTCCGCCGTACCTCCCGGAACCGCTCAGCCATAGGGTAGAGCGCGGTCACGTCATCGCGGGTCAGGGTATGGCGCTTGGCCCAGTGGGGGCGACCCTCTGCCGCTCGGAACATCGTCTCGGCTTGTGCGAACAGTTTGCGGAACGGCATCTTGGCATACTGATGCATGGAGATCGAAGCTCCGGGGCCTTTGTTGAAGGGGCTCAACCAGATGTCGTCAGCCGCCGCCCAACGAAACTCAAAGGGGAAGGTCACCGGCAGCTTCTCGGCCCTGATCCAGGCGATCACCTCTTGAATAGCGGCAAGGCCGTTGGCGCGGGGCAGCTCATACTCCATCTCTTCGAACCGCACGGTCCGCTCGGAGGGGAAAATCTTATAGGCCGGGCCGACCCGGCTGCCGGAACCTGAGGCGCGGGACATGAACCTCTGCATGCGTGGGATCAGGAATGGGGCTGTCCGCGCCGCGTCGCAGAGGATCTGGAAGATGGCATCCTCATGCGGGCTTGGCTCGCGGGGATCGCCGACCTCAGTGGTCGGATGCAGGGTCTTCAGCATAGCCTCGTCGGCATAGGGGAAGATGAAGAACTCGGCATGGCGATGCTCTGCCGCGATCTCATCAAAACGCGCCAAAACCTCGGCCAGGGGCAGCTTCGAAATCCTCTCCTCAAGATAATAGGCAGGCAGGACCTCGATCTCGATGGCTGTTGCTACCCCCAGCATGCCCAGAGACAGGCGCTGGGCTTGATAGAGGTCCGGGTTCTCCGTCGGGCTGCAGGTGACAATCGATCCGTCGGGGCCCACCACACGGAACGCCCGGGCAAAGGTCGCCAGACTGCCCAGATCCTTGCCCGTGCCGTGGGTGCCGGTGGCCACTGCGCCGGCCAGGGCCTGAGGGTTCACATCCCCCTGATTGCCCAGCGACAGGCCCATGGCCCACAGTTCGGCGGTCAGTTGCCGCAGACTGCGTCCGGCCGGTGCCCAGACGGTCTTGCGATCGCCCGAAACCCGCACCTCACCGGCCATTTCTTCCAGCTGCAACAGCGTGCCGTCGGTTTCACAGAGCGGCATGAAGGAATGCCCGGCCCCGACCACCCGAACCTTGCTCGCGGCGCGCACCACGGCCTGCAGCTCGGCCTCAGTCTTGGGTCGCACAATCTGTCCCGGCGAAGCCTTGACGCTGCCCGACCAGTTTCTCCACTCCGCCATGGCGCTAGCTATCCAATCCCTGCCAGAATTCCATGGCTAGGCCAAAGGCGCGCATGTCGCCTGTGGTGGTGGGGGCCATCTTGTTCATCACATAGGAAATGGTCGTGCGGGCATCCATGTCGATGATCACCAATGACCCGCCATAACCGCCCCAGAACATTGAGTTGGGACTGGGCAGCGGCACCGCACCCCCGGCCAGTCCAAAGCCCAGACCAAACCGTGCAGGGTTGTTGAGAACCAGATCGTGGCCCTCGACCTGCAACTCCAAGGCCTTACGGCATCCGGCTTCGGAGAGGATGCGCTTGCCCTTGGCCACGCCGCCATTGGCCAACAAGACGTGGATTTCGGCCACAGACCGCGCATTGCCATGGCCCCCGGCTGCCGGAATCTCAGCGGCACGCCACGCCCGAGTATAGGTATCCAGAGGGTTTATCGGCGGATTGGTCGACATATTCTTCGACAATTCGCTTTGCTGACCGTCGGTTATTCCACCCCCTGGCGGCGGTGGGATAAGGTCCGCAACCCGGCGATCATGCTCTGGGCCAAGGCCAATATGGAAGTCAGCACCCAGCGGCTCTGCGATCTCTTCGCGGAAGACGGTTCCCAACGACTTGCCAGTGATCCGCCGCACAACTTCACCGACTAGGTATCCCTGGGTGATGGCATGATATCCCGGCGCCGTTCCGGGTTCCCAATAGGGGGCCTGGGCGGCCAGCAGGCTGGTGGCCTTTTCCCAGTCATAGAGGGTCTCTCGGGTGATCGGCTCCTTCCAGCCCGATAGCCCCGAAGCATGGCTCATCAGGTGACTGACCTTGACGCCCGCCTTCCCGTTGGCGGCGAATTCGGGCCAATAGTGTGCCACCGGCGCGTTGAAATCCAACTCTCCACGGTCGGCCACCAGCAACGCCGTCAGCGCCGTCATGGTCTTGGTGGTGGAGTAGACATTGACGATGGTGTCCTTGACCCAAGGCCTGGTCTTGGCCTCGTCAGCCCAACCGCCCCAGAGATCGACGACCGTCTCACCCTCGACCGTGGCGCAAACCGAAGCCCCGATATCGTCGCCTGAAGCGAGATTGGCCTCAAACTGTGTCCGCACACCGGCGAACCTCTCCTGGGTGAACCCGTCTACTGCCCCTGCAACCACGTCGCGTCTCCCTGAGAGTTTTGCAAACCTAGATCGGAGAGGGCAAGAATGGGAAACGGTTTCGCATACACGCCCTGCTAATTCCAAGAGGCCCCCTTTGGCGATGTCTCGACGCACTGCTCTATCGGCGGCCACTGCAAGTGCCCTCGTGGCCGGAAGGGTGCGGGCTGGCTCGACCCAATGGTCACTGCCAACCCCCCAGGAGGTCGAGGTCACAGAGCATGTCTGGGTGCCCATGGCCGATGGCGTCCGGCTGTCGGCGCGGCTGTTCATCCCAAAGGGTGCCGACAAGACTCCCGTCCCCGCCGTGCTGGAATACATCCCCTACCGCAAACGCGACGGCTACCGCGGCCACGACACCGCCTGGGGTCATCAGCTGGCCAGCCACGGCATTGCCTATGTCCGCCTCGACGTCCGTGGGTCTGGCGACTCCGAGGGCGTCTTGGTCGATGAGTATGACACGCCTGAACTCCATGACGGCGTCGTGGCCATCGCCTGGATCGCGGCCCAGCCCTGGTGCTCAGGCGCGGTGGGGATGCGTGGCATTTCCTGGGGCGGGATCAACACCCTGCAGATCGCGGCCATGCGGCCCCCGGCGCTGAAAGCGATCATTGCGCTGGGCTGTTCGGACAATCGCTACACCAATGACGCCCACTATATCGGCGGGGCGCTCGGCCACACCAATCTGCAGTGGGGCGTCGGCTTCAAGGCGGTGATGGCCGGGCCGCCGGACCCGGCCATTGTCGGTGAGGCCTGGGAGGCCATGTGGCGGCAACGTCTGGCGGCCACACCGGCGATCATGGAGACCTGGCTTAGCCATCAGTCCTTCGACGCCTATTGGCAGCGGGGATCGGTGGATCAGGACTGGAGCGCTATTGCGGTTCCCACCTATGTGGTCGGCGGTTGGCAGGACACCTATTCGAACCCCATCGGTCGGTTGCTCCAGAGCCTGAAGGTCCCGCGCAAAGGTCTGATCGGACCGTGGGGTCACACCTATCCCTGGACGGCTGAACCCATGAGCCTGGACTGGATCCATGAGGAGGTTCGCTGGTGGTCCCACTGGCTGAAGGGGGAGGCGACCGGCATCATGGATGAGCCCATGCTGCGCGCCTTCATGCCCTATGCCACCTGGGCACAGAGCAGGCCGAGGGAAATTCCCGGACGTTGGATCGTCGAGCCTTCATGGCCTGCAAAGCCCATCAAGCCTCAGACCCTGCACTTGACGCCCGCCGGGCTCGCCCCGCGTCCCGGACCTCGCCACACCGCCCAGTTCGTCGGTGACAAGGTGGTGGGTCTTACCAAACCTGAATGGCTCGACAGACCGCCCATCGAGCAATCCTTGGACGACGCCAATTCACTCACCTTCGACAGCGATGTCCTGGACGACCACACCGAAATCCTCGGCTATCCGTTAGCCTATCTTCGGGTCGCTGCCGACCGCCCGGTCGCCAAGATCGCCGTGCGGGTTACCGAGGTCACGGCGGACGGAAAGTCTTGGTTGGTCAGCTACGGCCTGAAGAACCTCACCCACCGCGACTCTGATCGAGGCCCCAGCCCACTCAAGCCTGGCCAATTCTACGATGTGGAGTTCCCGCTGTTCATGGTCGGCCACCGGTTCGCCAAGGGCAGCCGTATTCGCGTCGCGATCAGTGAGAATCTCTGGCCGCTCGCTTGGCCCTCGCCTGAGATCGTTACCCTCAGCCTGGCGCTGGATCACTGTCGCCTGGACCTGCCGGTTCGGCCCCAAGAGACGACGGCCGCCAGTTTCCCTATTCACGTGCGCCATGCCGAACCTTCGGGGGTGCCGACACCGCCCGTCACCACCCAGCCGATCTCTCCTGGCCACTATCAGATTGTCTTGGAGACCCGCCCGGTCCCGAGCACACTGGCCGACACAGGAACCACCACAGCGCGCGGCCGTCGCGAGACCAGCGAACTCATCGAAGGTCAGGCCAATAGCGGGCTTTGGCGGCAAGAGGCCTCCAGCTCCTGGACCCGCGGCGACTGGGATTGCAGCCTGTCTGTGGTGATCGAGCTGCGCTCCACCGATACCCATTTCTTGCTCACCGAGTCCCTGGTTGCGAAGCATGGCCCGTCGGTGATCTTCGAGCAGAGCAAGGCTAGTCGCATCCCTCGCCGTCTCGTTTAGAGCGTGACGTTCTGTTTTATGCATATAGCCATGCGTTTATTGTTTTTCCTGTTATTTCAAATAGTTATTCGCGAAACCGCCTGGAGCGGGCATTGCAAGGTCATGGGCAGGATGTGAAGCCTGTTGATCCGCACCCGTCGGTTCTTGTCGAAAGACTTTGAATCGGGGGCGGGAAGCCTGCCTAGACGAAACTACGCGACCAATAAACATCTCCATCATTCTGTACACCGAAGGCTTTCGGTGGGTCTGGGATGACGAGAGTTGAAAACAACGAGGGGAAGAAATTGTTGAAGAAAAATTGGCACCTATCGGTCGGCGTCGCCGCCTTGTCGATATTCGGAACGGGCGTGTCGGGGGCTTCGGCGGCCGAGGCAGTCAACGCCGGCAGTCAAGTCACGACGGTTGAGGACGTGGTGGTCACCGCCTCCCGTCGGGAAGAAAAGCTGCAGGACGTCGCGATCACCGTCCAGGCGCTTTCCGGCGAAAAGCTCAAGGAACTTGGCATCACCGACTTCCAGAGACTGCTGAACTACACACCTGACGTTCACGCCGCCGGTCGCGGTCCAGGTCAGAACACGGTCTACATCCGCGGTCTCTCCACAGACACCGCCTCAATCCTCATCGGCGGTTCAGCCGGCACCAATCCCAACGTCGCGGTCTATTTGGACGATGTGGCCGTCTCGATGCCGGTGCGCAATCTTGATGTTTACGCCGCCGACCTCGAGCGCATCGAAATCCTCAAGGGCCCGCAAGGCTCGCTGTTCGGCGCAAGCGCCATGGGTGGCGCGGTGCGCTACATCACCAACAAGCCGGACCTCAGCGAGTATCACGCCGGGTTCACCGGCAGCTATGCGATAACCAAGAGCGGTGACCCCAGCGCAGCGGGTCAGGCCTTCATCAATATCCCAATCATCGCTGACCGGTTCGGTGTCCGTGTGGTGGTCTACAGCGATCACAAGGGCGGTTACATCGACAACATCGCCGGCACCTATCAGATGCCGCTGACCTCGCCGGGCTTCAAGGGCCGACCGGGCTTTGCGGCGATTGCCCGGCCGACGGTGAGCAACGGCCCGCTGGTCAAGCAAAATTTCAACACCGCAGACTATCAGGGCTTGCGCATTGCCGCGACGCTGAAGATCAACGACGATTGGAGCTTTGAGGCACAACACCTCAGCCAGACCCTAAACACTGAGGGCGTGTTCGACTATGACCCGACCTTGGGCGACTTGAAGGTCAAGCGCTTCAATCCCGATGATTTGCAAGACACCGGTGATGTGTCCGCCTGGACGCTGAAGGGCCGCCTAGGCCAGCTCGACGTGCTCTATACCGGCGGCTACATCAATCGCCGGGCCGTGCAACGGACGGACTACACCAATTATTCATCGTCGGGTCCGTTCGCCGTCTATTACAACTGCGACTATGCGGCCTACGTCCATGCCTATGGCGGGAGCGCGATCCTGCCTGCCACGGCAGCCTGTCACAACCCCAAGAACCATGTCTTCAACCAGACCCGGAACACCCGCTTCACCGAGGAATTTCGTGTTGCGACACCGGCTGACGGACGGCTGCGGGCCATCGGCGGGCTCTATTACGACCAGGACCACATCTATAGCCAAGACCACTTTGCCTATGAAGGTTCGCTGGAGTCCGGCTTCCCGTCTCAGAACAACCCGCTGACCAAGGTGAAGACCATTGATCGCAACATCACCGATCCGACGGTCCAGTTCATCAACGATATCACCCGCTCTGATCGCCAGATCGCGGTGTTTGGTGAGGTCGCCTACGACATTATCCCCGAGCAACTGACGCTCACCGTCGGTGGTCGCTATTACAACCAAAAGGTCACCATTGCCGGTGGTGCGAGCTTCGGCAGTCGCTTCAGCCAGTTGGCCGACCATGGGCGTCCTGTTGAAGGCCCCCTGTTCACGCCAAAGACCGAGAAGGGCTTTATCCCCAAGGTCAACCTGACCTACAAGCCGCAGCCGGGCCTCATGTTCTACGGCACCTATTCGGAAGGCTTCCGTCCTGGCGGCTTTAACCGCGGTGGCGGCACGCCGGCCCAGGCCGGGGGTGACCCGCTGTTCAAGGTTCCGGTCTCCTATGGCACCGACACCGTCAAGAACTATGAACTCGGTTGGAAGACCCAGTTCTTCGATAACAGCCTGCAACTGAACGGCTCGGCCTTCTTCATCCAGTGGAACAACCTTCAGTCACAGGTTTACCGTCCGAAGGACTCGTTCCTGACCTTCGTTCAGAACGCCGCCGACGCCGAGATCAAGGGCGTCGAAGGCAGCATGATTTGGCGCGGCGTGCCTGGGCTGACGGTCAATGCTGCCGTCGCCTACACCCACGGCGAGCTTACACGGGTCACCAAGGGCGTCTCCAACCTCCGTCCGGTCGGCAGCCAACTGGCTCTAACCCCCGAGGTGCAGGGCAATCTCGGTGTTCGCTATGAGCGCGAACTTACCGACGGCATGGACGGTTATTTCCGAGCCAGCGCTCAGGCAGCTGGGCGCATGTTGTCCACCATCGACCGTGGAGCTGACGCTTTCGGCGCACCGCTGCAGGGTGATTTCCACCTGAAGGCCTATCAGACTGTTGATGCCGGTATTGGGGTCATCAAAGACAATTGGACGATTGAGCTCTACGGCGAGAATCTGTCGGACACCCGCGCACAGCTCTATGCCAATGCCTCAGATCGGGTGTTGCGGATCACCACCAATCGGCCACGTACGGTCGGCGTCAGATTTTCGTCGAAGTACTAGTTAGGCCGATCAGCGAGCCGCGTCGGAGGGAACCCCCAACCTCCGGCGTGGTGGCGTTGCGCGGCGACCGGGGGTAACCCTTGAGTATGCAAGACGAAACCCAAGCGATCCAAACGGACTCAGTGACCGATGAGGCGCGGCGACGTCTGCAATCCGGCGACCTGGTCGGTGCGTTGGCTCTGACTCAAAGTGTGTTGGCGGACGATCCTGCTGACGCTGAGGCGCTCTATGTCGCCGCCGTCTGTCTACGCCATCAGTCTAAGCCCGAGGAAGCCCTCAAGGTTCTTGGCCAGTTGTTGGCGATCCGGCCCGGTTACGGGCGGGCGTATCAAGAGGTGGGCTATTGTCACCGCGCGATGGACCAGGCGGATCTGGCCGCGCCCGCCTTCGAACGGGCCACCGGTGCCAATCCCAGCTTAGTGGCCAGTTGGAATTGCCTGGCTGAACTGCAAGAGGCCGCTGGGCGTCAGGAACGAGCCAATGTCGCCCGCGCTCAGGTCAAGTGGCTGTCAGGGCTTCCCCGTGAACTGATCAGTGTCATCAGCTTTCTGCATGAGGGCAAACTCTACAAGGCCGAGCGCCTGTGTCGCGCCTTCCTGCAGGCCAACGGCCACCACTTCGAAGCCATGCGGTTGTTGGCGGAAATCGGCGTTCGGGCCCATGCCATGGAAGAAGCGGAGTTTCTGCTGGAAAGCTGCGCCGTTTTGCGCCCCGACTACCTTCCGGCCCGGTTCGACTACATCAAACTGCTCAATCGGCGTCAGAAGTTCGAACAGGCTCTGCAGGAGGCCGAGGCGATCCGCGAGATCGCCCAGGACAGTCCGCAGTTCAAACTGCAATACGCCAACCAACATCTTGCGGTCGGCGACTTCGACAAGGCCCTGTTGCTCTACGATGAGTTGCGCATTGCCGCCCCGAATGACCCGATTATCAGCCTGACACATGGCCATGCCCTCAAGACGGTGGGTCGCCAAGAGGAGGCCGTAGCGGCTTACCGCAGTGCCTACGCCCTTCGACATGATTTGGGTGACGCCTATTGGAGCCTGGCAAACCTCAAGACCTACCGCTTCAGCGAGGCTGAGATCGCCCAGATGGCCAGCGCCGAGGCGGCGCGCGAGACCTCGCTGTTTGACCGCTACTCTCTCTGCTTCGCTCTGGGTAAGGCATTGGAGGACAGCGGCCAGTATGCGGAGGCCTTCGAATATTACGCGCGCGGGAACCAGCTGAAGCGGGACGAGCTGAACTATAGCGCCGATCGGATGCACGCCGATCTCGTCGCCCAAGCCGAGCATTGCACGGAAGCCTTATTCGCGTCTCGTCGCAGTTCAGGTTGTCCAGTTCCCGATCCGATCTTCATCGTGGGCTTGCCGAGGGCCGGTTCGACCCTCCTCGAACAGATATTGGCATCGCATTCCCTGGTCGATGGCACCATGGAGCTGCCCAACATCCTGGCCCTTGCCCATCAACTGGACGGTCGCCGGCGGGTGGATGACGAACCGCTCTATCCTGCCAACCTAACTGAGCTCAGCGCCGATGAATTGCGCGCGTTCGGCGAGGCGTTTATCCGTGACACCGCGATCCATCGTAATGGCGCGCCGTTCTTCATCGACAAGATGCCCAATAACTTCCGGCACATTGGCCTCATCCACCTGATCCTGCCCAATGCCAAGATCATCGATGCCCGGCGAGAGCCGATGGCCTGCTGCTTCTCCGGTTTCAAGCAGCTGTTCGGCGAGGGTCAGGATTTCACCTACGGCTTGCCGGAAGTGGGTCGCTACTACCGCGACTATGTCGACCTGATGGCCCACTGGGACAAAGTGTTGCCGGGCCGGGTGCTGCGCGTTCAATACGAGGACGTGGTTGCCGATCTCGAAACACAGGTCAGACGCCTGTTGGACCATTGCGGCCTGCCGTTCGAGCAGGCCTGCGTCGATTTCCACGCGACGGAACGCGCCGTTCGCACAGCCAGTTCCGAACAGGTTCGCCAGCCGATCTTCCGCGGCGGCCTGGATCAATGGGAATATTTTGAGCCCTATCTGTCGCCTCTGAAAGAGGCGTTGGGTGACCTGCCGGCCGCCGACATGAACCCGAGGAGTCCACATTGACCCAAGCCACCGCCGCCACGCCGGTCGCCGCGCCCCCCTCGCTGATGCGCTGGTATGTGCTGGCCATCATGTGTCTGGGTTACGCCATCAATATCGCTGACCGCTATGTCGTCACCACGGTGATGGAGCCTATGCGACTGGAGCTGCATCTGACCGACAGCGGGATTGCCTTCCTGACCGGCATTCCTTTGGCTGTGTTCTACGTTACCTTGGGCATTCCAATCTCCTGGCTCGCTGACCGGGCAAATCGGCGCAACATCCTGGCCGCGTCACTGGTGCTCTGGTCTGGCATGACGGCGCTGTGCGGCGTCTCCCAGAACTACCTGCAATTCATGCTGGCGCGGATCGGCGTTGGGGTCGGTGAGGCTGGTGGAACGCCCCCGGCCAACTCCATCATCGCTGACAACTTCACGGCCGCCCGCCGCCCGATGGCCATGACTATCTTTGCCCTCGGTGCCCCGCTCGGAGCCTGGATGGGGGCCGACATGGCTGGTGCAGTGGCCAACCTCTATGGCTGGCGCTCGGCCTTTCTGGTCCTGGGTATTCCCGGCCTGCTGTTGGGGGTGCTGGTCTTTCTGACGATCAAGGAGCCGGAGCGCGGTCGCCTTGATGCCAGCGATCAGACCGCCATACCCACCTTTGCCCAGTCCATGGCGTTTCTCTGGAAACAAAAGGCCTACTTCCATGTCTGTATGGGCGGCGGCGTCTCGGCCTTATGGGGTTGGGGGCTGATCTGGTTCACGCCCACCTTCCTGCAACGCGCCTATCACCTCAACGTCGGGCAGGCCGGCGGATTGATCGGTCCCATTCACCTCGTGGCCGGGTTCGCGGCCATCCTCGCTATGGCCTGGCTCTTGTCGCGCCGATACTTTGATGATCCCCGTCGCGTCTGTTGGCTGGTGGCCGGCGGCGTTGCGCTCTCCACCATCCCCTCATTCTTCGCCTTCTACACGCACGAACTCTGGGTCGCCAAGCTGATGTTCTGGCTATTTATCCCGGCAATCTACTTTTACATCGGCCCGGCCATGGCACTTATTCAGAACCTGGCCCCCGCTAAGATGCGCGCGACCTTCATCGCCGTGTCCCTCTTGGTGGCCAATGTTCTGAACCTGATCGTCGCACCGCAGGCGGTCGGCTTCATGAGCGATCACTTCGCTGGCCCTGGCGGGGCTGATGCAGAATCCTTGCGCCTTGCCCTGCTAATCTTGGCCCCAACAGGCTTCTGGGCTGCCTACCATTATTGGGCGGCAACAAAGACCATCGTCGCCGAGCAGAAGCTGGCTATTGGTTATGTCTAAGCGCAGGCTGCGCACCGTCGAAAAGGTTGATTGATGATCCGGTCATGGATGTTGGTGGGCGCGACGGTCCTGCTGATCGCGGCGGGTGGCGCTGTTGCGGCCGAGGCTGTGCCAAGCCGACCCAGCGTCGATGCCCCGGAGCTGGCGAGGCTCGGTCCCCACGCGGTCGGCGTTGCCTCTCTCATCTTGATCCAGAAGGGACAGCCTGACGTCCTGGCTCCGGTCGGCCCCGATGGGAAACTGCCCCTCAGAGACCGGGGTCTACCCATCGACATCTGGTATCCTGCTCAGATCGCCAAGGGTGCCAAGCGTGCCGCCTATTTCGGCACGTTGCCGGGTGAACCACCCAGACCGCCTGTCCCCTTTTCGATTCCGGGCTTGGCGGTGCGTGGTGCGGTGGCCACGGCCGGCAGCTTCCCCCTTGTCGTCGTCTCGCACGGTTATAGCGGAACACCTTCGGGTATGACCTGGTTGACCGAGAACTTGGCTTCCAAGGGCTATGTGGTGGTGGCGATCCACCACCGGGATCCGGACTACAGCAATCGCGCTCAAAGCGTTGAACCACTCTTTCGCCGCCCGCTGGATATCGCCTTCGTGGCGCGCAGCCTACTGAACCTGAAAGACCCGGCCTTGGCCGGTGCAGATCGTGGCCGCATGGCGCTGATCGGCTATTCCATGGGCGGCTATGGGGTATTGACCGACGCCGGAGCCAGCCTTGATCCCCACAGCCCGTTGGCCTCAACGATTCCAGGCGGCGCCATGGTGCCCTATCTGCGCGGGGGCGCCTTGGCAGGCACACTTCTGGTGCCGGGATTGAAGGCCGTTGTTGCAATTTCACCAGCTGGTGCCGGCAACGGTGCCTGGACTGGTGGTGGGCTGAGCGGGATCACCGCGCCCGTGCTGCTCATTGGCGGTGACCGCGATCACACGGTCGGATTTGCCGCGAGCATTCAACCCGTCTTTGATCAGGCTACCGCCTCGGACCGTTATCTGCTGGTGTTTCAAAATGCCGGTCACGCCATCGGTATGAGTAGTGTGCCCCCAACCATGCGTGATCGTCTCTGGGATCAGGACTGGTTTGAAGATCCGATCTGGCGGCATGAGCTAATCAACGGCGTCGAGCAACACATGATCACCGCCTTCCTGGATCGCTTCGTGAAGGGCGATAACAGCCGTTCGGCCTATCTCGATACCGATGTGGCGATTTCCGACAACGCCGTCTGGCCCAAGGACGGACCACCCGGCTATGACCCGTTCAGCCCAGGCGGCGCTGGTGCCACTTGGAAGGGCTTTCGAAAGGGACACAACGGCGGCCTAGAATTACATCACAAGCCGCCAGGGTCCTAAGCTGCGGCTCGGTCGCCGGTCGTTGCCGCGAATCGGCCCAGTACCCAGGTGCGGAAGTGCGAAATCACCGGATCACCTAAGTCTTCGGCGTGGAACTTCAGGTAGTAGCCGTAGCCATCCTCCATCACCGTCGGGAAAGGCTGCACAAGGCGACCGTCAGCCAGCTCGTCAGCAAACATATCGACATCGGCGAGGGCCACCCCCCCGCCTGACATGGCATACTGAACCGCCGAGATTGCTGTATCAAAGGCCAGCCCCATTTCGGTATTGGCGCTAAGGCCCAGCTGCGTCGCGAACAGGTTCCAAAGCAGGCCGCGCGGCTCACTCTCGAGTTTCACGTGCAACAATTCCTGGCTGCCCAGGAACTCCGCCAAGGTTTTTCCGTCGGCTTGCTTCGCAAGCTCCGGCGAACACACCGGCGATACCCGCACCATCCAGAGAAGGTCGGTCACGCGGTCATCCACCGTGGGTCGATCATAAACGATCGCCACGTCCAAGTCCTGCACGGGCAACCCGGTCACGTGGCTGGAAGAGACATCCAGCAGCACCTCGGGAAACTCCCGGCGGAAGTCCCGCAACATCGGCAACGCCATCTGCTGCAGCAAAGACGGCGGCATATGGATCCGCAATGTGCGACCCCGACTGGCACCGGCTTGAACAGCGTTCAGAGCCTGTTCCAATCGATCAAAGGATTTGCGCACCACCGGCAACAGGGCGGCTCCCGCCTCGGTCAGCGTCAGCCGATGAGGCTTGCGGTCCAACAGTTGCCGACCGAGCAGATCTTCAAGGCTGATCACATGTCGGCTAAGCGCGCTTTGCGACACGTGCAAGGCTTGGGCTCCGGCGGTGAAGCTGAGGTGCTGTCCCACCGCATCAAAGGCGCGCAGGGCATTTAGCGGCAACCATCGCCGGTTGATCAGGGTTGTTCTGGTTTCGCCCGCCATCGGATACCTGCTTTACGCCGTGACCATTCTTTACGCGCACAGCGTGCCACCCTGGACCCTAGGCGCAAAGCGAAAGAATATAGAATAGTCGCATGAGGAATTGCGATGTGTTCGACCGTGTCCCGCATGCCATGGTCGAAGACGTATCAGGAGGGTTCATGGGCGATCTGCGGACGATTGAAGCAATGTTTCGGGCCAGACGTCCTGGGCATAGCTTGCCGCAGGGACTCTACAACGATCCCGCCGCCTATGAATTTGATCTGCAGGCGATCTTTTCACGTCACTGGATGCTAGCGGGGTTCGAGGTCGAACTGCCCAAGCCCGGCACCTATATGGCGCTGAGCATCGGGCCGTGGCCTGTGGTGGTGGTGCGTGACCGTCAGGGTCAGTTGGGGGCGTTTCACAATACTTGCCGCCATCGGGGCAGCCAGATCTGCCCGGCGGGCACCGGGGCTGCGGCACGCCTCGTCTGCCCCTATCACAAATGGACCTATGAACTGACCGGCGAGTTGGTCCATGCCGGTCGCATGGGCGATGACTTCGATCCTGGCTCCCACGCTTTGAAACCGGTGAAGCTAGAGACCCTGGCGGGTGTGATCTACGTCTGCCTGGCCGACGATCCGCCGGACTTCGCGCCGTTCCGCGAGGCCTTCGCGCCTCTGCTGGAACCCCATGATCTGCGCAACGCCAAGGTCGTCTTCGAAACCACACTGGTGGAAAAGGCCAATTGGAAACTGGCCATGGAGAATGCCAGGGAATGCTACCACTGCCCCACCGGCCACCCCGAGCTGTCGGTCGCCTTCCCGATGGGCACCTCTGCCCACTTCGACTACGGCGAAGACCAGCACGCCATAGCCTTCGACGCCCGGATGGACGCCATGGGTCTGCCGCGAGGTCCGGTCGAAGGTGATTGGTGGCAGGCGGTGCGCTTTCCCCTCAATGAAGGCTGCGTCTCCATGACCCTGGATGGCCGGCGCTCGGTCGCCAAGCTGATGTGTCCCGTCGGCGACGGCGACATCGGGTCTCTGCGATGGGCCCTGGAACCTAACAGCTTCTGTCACGCCACCGGCGACTTCCTGTTCATGTTCAGCGCCATGCCCAATGGCGTGAACGAAACCATCATCACCAGCAAATGGCTGGTCCACAAAGATGCCCAGGAAGGTGTCGACTACGACCTGGAAAACCTCGTTGCGCTTTGGGACCGTACCAATCTGCAGGATCGCGATTTGGTGGAAAACAACCAGCGGGGGGTCAATTCCATCGCCTATACGCCCGGCCCCTATTCCTCAGAGGCCGAGTCCCTGTTGATCCGCTTCAGCGACTGGTATTGCAAGACGGCGCAAGCCTTCTTCGATCAAACCAAGAGCCCAACCCCGTGAGCGACAAGCCGCGACTGCACCTGGAGACCCTGGCCATCAGCCACGGCTATGACCCAGCCACCGGGCAGGGTGCGGCTAAGCCGCCGATCTATGCCACCTCGACCTTCGTTTATCGCTCGGCTCAGCAGGCCAAAGACATTCACGAGGCCTTTTTCGACGGCCCCGACACCGACGGCGCGCGGCGGATCGCCGGCGAACCCCAAGCCTATATCTATGGACGCCTGGGCCATCCCAACCTCACCATGGTCGAGGCGAGGCTCTGCGCTCTGGACGAGGGCGAAGACAGCGCCGTGTTCAATTCGGGTATGTCGGCGATCACGACCACCCTGCTGACCTTCGTCCGCCCTGGCGACACCATCGTCCATTCTCAGCCGATCTACGGCGGCACCGACAACTTCCTGCACAATGTATTGCCCGAGTTCGGCATTCACCCGTTCGGGTTTGCTGACGGCCTGAGCGAGGCCTCGATCCAGGATGCCTTGGACCTCGCCATCGCCAGGGGTCCCATCGGCATCATCTGGTTGGAGAGCCCGGCCAACCCCACCGCCGCCATTGTTGACATTGCCTTGGTAGCGCGCTTGGCCAAAGCCATCGAGACCAAGCAGGGTCGCAAGCCGATCATCGTGGTGGACAACACCTTCTTGGGTCCGCTGTTGCAGTCGCCCTTGGCGCAAGGCGCGGACCTTTGCATGACCTCTCTGACCAAGTACTGCGCAGGTCATTCGGACATGTTGGCCGGCGGGGTCTCCGGCTCTGCTGAGCTGGTCGCCAAACTCAAGACCATGCGGACGCTGAAGGGTGCCCATCTGGATGCCCAGACCGCCTGGCTCCTGCTCCGCTCCTTCGAGACCTTGCCGCTGCGCACCGAGCGAGCGTGCTCCAATGCGCTTAAGATCGCAGGCTACCTGCGCGATCACCCCAAGGTCGCAGGCGTGACCTATCTGGGCTTCCGAGAGGAACCTGAGGCCATCGCCCTGATGGCCCGCCAGTCTCGCGGCACAGGCTCCACCTTCTCGGTGCGGCTCAAGGGCGGCGAGGCCGAATGCTTCCGGTTCCTAGACCGCCTGCGGGTCATGCGTCTGGCGGTAAGTCTGGGCGGCACAGAGACGCTGATCTGTCACTCGGCCACCACCACGCACTACAATGTCCCGAAGGACAGCCGTGAGGCCGCCGGGATCACGCAGGCCACTATGCGACTCTCGGTCGGCTTAGAGCATCCCGACGACCTGATCGCCGATCTGGAACAGGCCCTGGAGGCGGTCTGATGCCCCAAGCTTTAGACGGGATCGACCGCGCCGCCATCAATGGCAAACTGCCAAGGCCGGAGCGGACGGTTGAGGTCCTGATTATCGGCGCGGGCCCGGCCGGCACAGCCGCCGCCATTGCGCAGGCCAAGGCTGGGTCGCAGGTTCTGCTGGTCGATGAGAACCCTGTTTCCGCCAGCCTAATGGGCCTCGACACCCCGCTCTACTATGGGGGTCGCATGACCCCAGCGGTCCAGCGCCAAGCGCGTATGGTCGAACAAATCTTCGCCGCCAACCCAGACCTAGAAAAGGCTCTCGAGCTGGGCGTCGAGGTGGCGCTTGGCACCTATGCCTGGGGAGCGTTTGTCAATGGCGCCGGGCTTGCCGCCTTACCCCAGCCTGTTGTCGGACTGGCCAATGAAGACCGGGCTTGGCTGGTGGGCTTCGACACGTTGATCCTGGCCACCGGTGCTCGCGACATCCCCATGGCCTTCCCCGGCTGGGATCAGCCCGGCGTCATGGGAGCGGGCGGCTTTGCGGCGCTGGTGGAACGCTATGACGCCTTCGCGGGGAGACGGATTGTCGTCCTGGGGTCGGGTGATTTAGGACTTCAAACCGCACGTCTAGCCCTCGCTAAGGGGCTGGAAGTCATCGCAATCATCGAGGCCTTGCCGGATGCCCAGGCCGCTATCAGCTCCGACCTTGCCGCCATTCCGTTGCTGACCGGCCAAGTCATCCACCGTGCCCACGGTGCCCTGGACGGTGTTGAGCGCATCGAGGTCGGCCCAGTCGGAGGCCCCGTCAACGAGCTGGCCTGCGACACTGTGGTGATGAGCATCGGCATGGCTCCGGCTGTCGAACTGTTGAATGTCCTGGGCGGCGGGTTGGTGATGGACAGCGTGCGTGGCGGACACGTGCCGGTCCTAACCGCGCCCGGAGCCACCACCCTACCCAATGTCTTCGTGACCGGCGACTGCGCGGGCATCGAGGGCCCGCACGACAGCCAAGCCTACCAAATGGCCTGGATGCGCGCCCTGCTCAGTGTCGGCGATGATCAGGTCGTGGTCTGCCAATGCGAGGAGGTCACCCGAGCTGACTTGCTGGGTGTGCAGCCGCCCAACTATCTCGCCCGCCCGGACAAGCTCGCCACCCGCGACATCCACACCCTGCTCGCTGACGGCCCGATCAATCAGGATCAGATCAAACGCCTGACCCGTGCGTGTATGGGGGCATGTCAGGCGCGGCGGTGCCGCGAGCAAGTGGCCCTGACGCTCGCCTGCGCCACCCAGTCCCCGCCCATCCCGCTGGCAGGGTTCCGCGCGCCAGTCCGCCCGCTGCCGCTAAAGGTCCTAGCTGATTGGGATGAGGCCGCCACCATGACCGCCGGCTGGGATGTCTGGTTCGGCATTCCCAGCCAGTGGGTGCCCTATCGCGACATCGGCACCGAGCGCGAGGCCGCGCAGATGATCACCTTCAGCGAAGACCCCGCATGAGCGCCAAGGGAGCCTCTGTCGTCATCGTCGGTGGCGGCGTCACGGGCCTCAGCGCCGGATGGTGGTTGGCCCGCGCCGGCTGCGATGTGCTGGTGCTGGACAAGGGCATTGTCGGCTGGGAGGCGTCCGGCCGTAACGGCGGCGGGGCCTCGCACTATCACTCCCCGCTCTATGCGGAGGAGCAACGGCTCTGGCCGCTGATGGACGATCTGCTGGGCTATCCCACCGAATATCGCCGCGAGCGTGTGATCGTGGCCCTGACCCCGGCTCAGCTAACCTCCTATCACAAGATGGCGGCCAATTTTAACGCGCTCGGCTATGCAGCAGACCATATCGACGCCCGCCAAGCCCTGGACCTCGCCCCCCTGGTCAGCCCGCAAAATCTCGGCGGCATCCATGTGAAGTTCGGCGGCCATGCCAACCCCCAGCGCACCGTACAGGCCTATGCCTGGGCCATCCAAGACCTGGGCGGCAAGATCGCCCAGAACTGCGCCGTCACCGGGTTCCAGACCAAGGCCGGTCAGGTTACTGCCGTGGAAACCACCAAGGGCACCTTCGGCTGCGACGCCGTCGTGGTCGCTGCCGGGCCACAGACCGGCATGCTCTTGGCGCAACTTGGCATCGACCTACCCCTGGCCTCCGCCCGCGCCGAAATGATCGTCACTGAACCGGCCCCGCTGATGGCTATCGGCGGCGTAGACGGCAACGGCCTCTATGGCCGCCAGACCCTGCGCGGCAACCTCGCCTATGGCGGTGGCCCTCATGAGTGGATCGAGGTCGCCCCCACCGGCCCCGCTGCCCGCCCGACCACACCGCTGATCCGCAACCTCGCCAAACGCGTCGCCGAACTCCTGCCCAGCGCCGCCCATCTGCGCGTAATCCGCAGTTGGGCCGGC
>JANLPK010000090.1:0-16740 GCA_031367205.1 Alphaproteobacteria bacterium | reverse complement strand
CTGACTGAGGGGGTTAAAGGGCGCAGGCCGTTGGGCTGCAACCCCCTCCGCCCCTCCGGGGCACCTCCCCCAAAAGGGGAGGATTTAGAGCTACTCCGCCGCGATCTTGATTGCGCCGGCCATCCGGTCCTTGAAGTTGATCTCCTGCAGGTACTTGATGCCTTCCTCGGCGATGTCGTCGCCGATCATCTTGTCGCCCTCGGCCTTGAGTTCATCCATGTCGACATAGGTGCCATAGAAGGCCCGCGTCCGCTCGGTGATCAGGCCGGAATTCAGCAAGGTCTTGATCAAGACGCGGAAGATATTGGTCTGGCTTTTCAGGCGCTCACGACGGCGGTCATCGTTCTGCACCAGCTTGATCATTTCCTCGCGCACCTTCAGCGGGTCGAGGCCAAACTGCTCATAAACGCCCGCCATCTGGTTGGGTGAGCCCAGATTGAACAGCAGCGACTGGAAGCAATGGGCCGCCCAGTCCTCCACCATGTTGCGCTCGTCTTCGCTCATCTTAGGGATGGTGCGGTCAGCCCAGATCTTGCCGAACTTGTGGTGGAAGGCCTCGTCGGTCATCACCAGCTGGAACAACTTTTTAGCCAGCGGGTCGCGGTTATATTGATAGCCGGCGGCAAACGCCCCCATGGCCAGGCCCTCAACCAGCATCTGCATGCCGATGATCTTCTTATAGACCTCCGGCGCCTCGATGATGTCGACCAGCAGCTGCTTCAACACCTCACCGCACGGACGCGGGCGACCCCACCGGGCCTTGATATACTTGGCGAAGGCGGTGACGTGGCGGGCCTCTTCGCGGGTTTGATTGGCGGCGTATTCCTGCGCGCCTTGGTCCAGCAACACATGGCACAGGCTGGCCGAGAGGTTCAACGCGCCCTGCTCGCCATGCAGGATCGACGAGAAATTCCACAGCGTCATCTCATTGATAAACGCCGCCTTCTGGCCGGTCTTCTCGAGATGGTCGCGCACGTAAGGAATGCCCAGCGACATGATCTGGTCGTCGGGCTGCAGGGCCTCATTGGCCATATCCCAAGGCTCATCGAAATCGATGTATTTCTTGTCGAGGGGATCCCAGAAATGGTCGTGGGTGGCCGAGATGATCTTGTCGAAGGCCGTCGAGCGCGCGTTGTAGCGATCCAGCGCCAGCATGGACTCAAAATCGTCGGGTGCCACCGCGTCATACATGACGTCTTTGGTGATGTTGCCGTCGGCCATCTTAGGTCTCCTCCAATTCGACACCCCAATTTGGAGACACGAACAGCGTTTGGATAGCCCCTACCGCCGCCGGAACAGCACCTCCAAACCCTGGATCACATCTTCCATCAGCCGTCCGTCAATATCAGTCGGATCGGCCAAGGTCATCGACGCCGCGCCGTGCCCGCAGGCCCAGACGGCCAGGGCAACCTTGTGCACCAACTCCGGCTCGCGATCGCTTTGGCTGGGGGCACCGCCGATTGCCGCTTCCAGCTCAGCAAACGCCCGCTTACGCGCCGCGTCCACGTCTGGGTCGGCCAAGATTAACGGATCAAACATCAGGGTGTAGAGCGCCGGCTGATCCCGCGCGAACCCGAAATAGGCCAGCGCCGTAGCGCGGATTGGCGTGGGCTGCGCCGCCGCAGCCGCCTCCCGCAAAGCCGCCTCCAGCTCACCAAATCCCTCGACAGCCAGCCCTGCCAGCAGCACCTGTTTGGACGCATAATGATGATAAACTGACCCCGCCGCGATCCCGGCCCGCGCCGCCAGCGCGCGCAGACTAAGCTGCCCGATGCCCACGGTCTCCAGCAAGAACCGCGCTTCCTCCATCAATTGGGCACGCAGATTGCCCACATGATAGGCGCGCCGACGGGGGAGCCTAGCCCAGCCCATCAGTCGCGCCGTCCCTTCAACTCAAGACCCATGTTTAGACTCCGATCATGGCCGCTATTGTTCCACGCCGCGCGCAAATGTCGAGCATTGCAGAGCCCCTTGCCTCGCTCTGCAACCTCCCCGATGCTGCACAGGTGACCCAGACCCAACTGATCATCGACTGTGACCCCGGCGTCGATGACGCTATCGCGCTGTTCCTGGCCTTCGGTGCGCGCGACCAGCTGGATATCCTGGGCATCACCACCGTGGCCGGCAATGTCGGTGGTGCGCTCACCGCGCGCAATGCCTGCCTGCTACGCCAGATCGCCGACCGCGAAGACGTGCCCGTCATCGCCGGCTGCGACCGCCCGATGGTCCGCCCGCCGGTGGACGCCGGACACTTCCACGGGCCCAGCGGATTGGGCAACCTTCCGATCTTCGAGCCTGACCAAGGGTGCGCGCCGGGTCACGCCGTCGACTTCATTATTCAGTCCCTGATGGACCGCCCTGCAGGTAGCGTCAGCCTCGCCGTCACTGGCCCGATGACCAACCTGGCCATGGCCATGGTCCGCGAGCCCGCCATCATCCCGCGCCTCGGCCCCGTGGTCGCCATGGGCGGCGCTCGGCGCGAGGGCGGCAACATCACCGCGTCTGCCGAATACAACATCTATGCCGACCCCCACGCCGCCCAGGTTGTCGCCGCTTCCGGTTGCGAATTGATCATGATGGGTCTGGACGTCACCCATCAGGTCCGCGCCACCCCCGAGCGCATCAACCGACTGCGCGTCATTGACGGACCCATGGCCCGGGCGGCGGTCAACCTGCTGGACTTCGCCACCACCACCGAAGCCGCCCTCGGCATCGGCGCAGACCCACCCCAACACGACCCCTGCACCATCGCTTACCTGCTTGATCCCACCCTCTTCACCACCATCCCCTGCCACCTACAGATCGAGACCTCATCCCCCTTAACCCTCGGCCACACCGCTGTTGAGCTTCGGGTGAAGGACCCAAATTCGACTAGAACCCGCTGGGTCACCGCCGCCGATCACCAGGGAGTCTTCGATCTGATCACCCGGTCACTGACATGATCGCGATCACTGTGTTGGGCTCAATCAATCTGGACTTGGTCGCCGCCGCCGAAACTCTGCCCACCCCCGGCGAGACGGTGATCAACGCCGTGCTATCACGCCACCCCGGCGGCAAGGGGGCCAATCAAGCTCTGGCCGCGCAACGCTTAGGCGCACATGTGACCCTCATCGGGCGGGTCGGAAACGACGCGTTTGCTGAGGAATCCCTCGTTCTGTTGCGCGCCGAAGGTACTGATTTATCACAGGTCTCGGTGGATCCGACCGCTCCGACAGCCGTCGCGCTAATTGCGGTTTCGCGTGACGGTGAGAACCAGATCGTGGTGGCGTCAGGTGCCAACGGCACCTTCTCGCCAAGCCTGCTGGGAACCCCAATTTCAGACCCGCTGATCTGCCAATTGGAGATGCCCATTGAGACCGTGGTCAAGGCCGCGCTCGAAGCGACGGGCTTTGTTAGTCTCAACCTTGCCCCCGCATTGCCGGTGCCCGACCTGCTGCTGGCCCGTGCCGACCTGATCGTCGTCAATGAAGGTGAGGCCGCTGTCTATGGCGAGCGTATCCACAAGGCGCGGGGATGGGTCGCGATCACCTGGGGTGCCCGGGGCGCAGGGCTCTACAAGGGCGGGGAACTCGTCGCCCAGGCCAAACCTCCAATCATCCAAGTACTTGATTCCACGGGGGCTGGAGACAGCTTCGTCGCAGCCCTCACCCTAGCCTTGCTCGAAGGCCAGGAACCTGAAACCGCGTTGCGCTTCGCCTGCGGGACGGGCGCGCTCACCACGACCAAGCTTGGCGCACAGTCCTCGCTACCCTATCGCGCCGAGGTCGAGACCATCCTGGCTCAGTAGGTCGCCAAGACCACGCCGCCCAGGCCCAGAACCTGGCCGCTAGGCTTGGCGGTGCCTTCCCTGGCGCTCAGGCGAACCGTCTTGACCTGCCCCGGCGCCAGATGGAACCAGTCGTCATCAGGCCAACATCGGGGATCAAACAGATGAATAGATTGAATAAATTTCTCGCAGGCCAGGCACAGCTTCCAACCCAAGTCATCACACTCGAGACTGGCCGAGACGCTCTCGCCGGTTCCCAGCTGGCTACGCCCCAAGGGGAAATGAAAGGCCTCCGACAGCACCTCGCCCGAGGTGTTCCGCAACCTAACCACCGTGATGTCATGCCCTGGCGGCCCAAAGCGATAGGCATAGGTGATATCGAAGAACCGCCCGATCAGCTCAAAGGCCGAGCATTCCTGATAGCTGCGCGCACCAAGGGTCAGGTCCCGCCGAACGGACACCACCGCCGTCTTGCCGTCCCGAAAGCAGGTGAGTTCGACCTCCACTGACAAGGCGTTGGCGGTGTCATTGTTGAGGTGAATTGCCAGCCCATTGACCCCCTCGTCGGTCAGCCCGATCTGGACGGGGGTAAACGCGCGCTTCAGGGCATACCATGCCGGTTTCGGTTCGCCTCCGGCATCGACGACACCCCAACCCGCGCCGGGCATCACATCCTGAAAGGTCCAAACCAGCCCCCCGGCGCACGGTGATCCGCCCCGCCGCCACTCGGCAAAGATGTCGGCCATCACCTCCCCGGTCACAGCCCGCGAGAGGTCGAGATAGCGTAGCGGATCGTCTCGCCGCAGGGCCGTCGGATCAACGGAATAGAGCAAGCCCAGATAGTGATCGCGCACATCGGCGAAATCCCACTCAGCCCCGAGGTCGCGCGGCCCGACGAACTCTAGAGCCTCAAGATCATTGATGCCCTGAGGCTGCGGCAGGTTGGCAAACGCCAGGCACTCCGAGGCAAACCGCACGTCCGCGCGCCGCGCATCCTCCAGCGGACGCATATAGGCCCCAACCCCGTAATAGTGCCCAACCCCGGCATCCACTGTGAAAGGCAAGGCTCCACCGCTTGGTGAATTGGCCACATAGGCGGCTTCAGGCCGCCAAGCCTGCACCGCCTCCGGTAATATCGCATCGAAGAGTGGGCTCGCCCAAACCTCCGGCTTCATGCCCATCATGGCGGCTTGTTGATGAGCCTCACTGCCTCCGCAAAACACCGCAATGCAGGGCGAGAGCTGTGTCGATGACAAGAACTGCTCAGCTTCGATCCGGCAAGATTGCGCGAAGTCAGGATCAGACACCGGATAATCGAAATTGGCGAACATGAAGTCCTGCCAGACCATGATCCCCAGTTCGTCGCAGAGTTCGTAGAAAGCCCGCCCCTCGTAGGCTCCCACGCCGCTCATCCGCAGCATGTTCATGCCACCGCTGCGCGCCAGCTGGAGCAAGGGCTCATAGCGCTCACGTGAGCAGGGCAAGGCCACAGGATCGGGGCTTGTCCACCCGGCACCACGGCAAAAGATCGGAACCTGGTTCACGATCAATTGGAACCCTGAACCGTCGGCGCCGCGATCAACCGAGATGTTCCGAAAGCCCGTCTTGCCGAGTTGGAAGACCTGCTGCCCAGCCATCAAAGAGACACCATAAAGGGGCTGATCACCATGGGTGTGGGGCCACCATGGCTTTGCCCCATCCATCCACATGCGACCGCCAAACTGGTCAGGTCCCAGGGCGGTCAGCTCCAGTTCGTTGCCGTCGCACACCAAGGTGAGCGGCTCCTTCAGGCCAACGGCTTGAACCTTGGCCTCCAGCCACCCTCGACCCTCATCAAAACCGGAACGGACGTTCAACACTTCAAGCGCGATCTCGGTCTTGGGAATAAGGGAGATAGGACGCCACGGCCCCACCGCGTCCACGGACGGCGTCCAGCCGGGCATCTGACCCATCAGTGTCGTTCGAAACAGCCGCAATCCCTGTCGCGGGATCATCCGAGGTCGCCAACGCGCGCGGGGACCCTTGACGTCCAGTTGAGAATTCAAGGCTCGAAAACACAGCCAAATCCGATGACTGCCGCTGAGCAGGACGGGCACGTCATGGGTCTGAAACATCGATTTGGACGTCAGGATCAGCTGGTCATCCAGCCAAACCTCAGCGAGAGTCGCCAGGCCTTCAAATCGCAGAACCGCAGGACCCGCGGCCGTCACTGCCCCCTGATACCAGACATCATGGTCAGCCAAGTTCTCACCTGATCGGCCTGCGCGCCGCAGCGCCTCTGCTGCAGTGCCCGGTACAGGTGCGTCGATCCAGCACGCGTGCAGGTCGCCGGATTGGGGCGCGGCATATTGCCCTGACGCGGTTACGGCGAGCCGCCAACCCTCTGAAAGGATCTGGGTTGCAGGGCCCAGGGCTCTTGCCACGGCCTAGACTCCAACTGGGCTGACGCCCCACTGTCGGTCCAAAGCCGCCATAAGTTCATCATAGGCGTCTACGGCGGGCTCAAGCGCCACCGACAACCCGTCAAACTTGCGGCGTGCGCAGGCGCGCGCCAGTTGAAACTGGCACACCTTCGCAGTCTCAGCGATCTGATTGGCATGTTTTGTCCCCGGCGCACCAACCCGTTGCTCAAGCCAAGCCAAGTGACTGGCCAGCAGCTCGAAATTGGCACCGAACTGGCGAAGGGTGTTGAAGGCAAACAGGTGAAAATAGCTCGGCTCCCGTGACGCGACGGTTTGGGCGAGCTCAGCAAATTGGGTCTGAAACGTGCGGATCGGATTAGCCGTCGGCCTGTGTGCAAGGTGACGCGCCAGAATTTCACCGGCAAGATTGCGCCGCGCTGACGCGATCACCTTCGGAAACTTCATAAACTCCACATAAGGCAGGAAAGGCGTCGCCTCGTCGCCATATCCCTTGAACACGCCTTTATAGTCCTCACCGTCAAGGCGGTAGTAGCCGGGACCGTGAAAATACTCGGCGCACTTTGCTGTTCGGTCTATCCGATTGATCGCAATCGACGTCTTGCCGTGAGTGAGCTGGTAGGAAAGCCCTCGCGTGTCCGGCAGGTAAAAGCTGTCTACCTCAATCAGGCTGAGACGCCCCCGGGCCAGTTGGGTCTCAACGTGAACCGCCACATCATCAAAGATCGCCAGTTCCTGGACGACAATGCCATAGAGCGCCTCGATATCCTCGAGCGGTGGCTTGGCAAAGGTGAACTGATCGCCCTCAAAATCCTGGCCTACTGCAAAACCGAAGACAGCTTCCGGTGCCTGATTGAGAGCATGCAGCACCTCGATCCAGAGATCCGAATAGCAATTGCTCTCCGGCCAAATGCGATCAGGCCCATGCATGGGATGCCGCAGATATGCGGCGGGATCCAGGCTGGGGAAAATCGCGGACGCCAAAATCAACCCCAGAGGGTCTGACGAACCGACTTTGGCCAAGCCGCGACATCCAATCCATGGTGCTTCAGCAGGGCCAAGGCCACGCGATCCATTCCGAAGCCGACACATGCCGTCTGCGATACGCCACCGTCTTGGGTGTGAATGCCCCAGGTCTCGCCGAAATGGTCTTGGTGATAGTTAAAGCTCATAATGGCCGTGGGGCCGGCCGCATTGTCGATCTGAACCAGCAGCTCGAACTTTAGCTGCTGCTCCCTCTGACCCACTTTCATCAGTCGGCCGCCTCGACCAAAGAACGGATCGTTGGCGAGGTCGATATCCAGAGGCAGGCCGACGCTTTGGATCATCGTTGGGCCTCGCTTCAACCAATCTTCCCGGAAGGCCACAACCTCCTCAGCAGTGCCGGCGCGCACGAACTCTCGAATTCTGAACAGCTGCATCCGTGCGGGGTCGGCCGACGGCTCATGTCGGAAGCAATAGGACTGGAGGTCGAAGTGCGCTCCCCCCGCTGCCATCGGCCCCCGCGCGGCCAAGACAGGATATATCGGATAGCAAGTCGCCGGGGTCAGCACCACATCGGTTGCCACCTGACCACCGGTCCAATTCTCTCCGTCATTAAGCTGGCGCAAGAGTTCGACATGATCATGATCAACGCCGCAAAAGCTGTGAACGGTGCCCGCGAGCTGGGGAAACCCCTTCATGTAACCACTACGCTCGAAGCTGGTGCGGCTCATGCCCGGCGGGAATGAAATCTTTTCGGCACCGTCATCTGCAACAGTTCGACTGATAAGACCGTCAAACGCAGCGATGATCTCCTCATAGGCAGCACCGCGCCCATAGAGTCCAGGAACCCCGGAATCAACCAACAGGCCCTTCTCGAAGAGTCGACTCAGGAAGGTCACTTGGCTGTCTGTTGCCGTCATGAATTTGCGCCCGTCAGGGAGGCTACAGCCTCAGAGATCGCCTTCAGACTGGCAAAGGTCTTGCGCGTAAGCATGGCGTCGGGGAACTCGACGTCAAATGCTTCCTCTAGACCCAGCATCAAATCAACTGACGCGAAGGACGTCATACCGGCCTCATAGAGGTCAGCGGTCTCGCCCAGGCTGGCCACATTGACCGCCACGCCGCCATGTCGGCCGACGATCTCGCGGATTTGATCCATCATGAACTTTGCCCCTAGTCTTCGTTCGCCTTTGAAGGTCTTTCCTACAAGCACAGCGTAAACCAGGAGCTATGGAACTTGGTAAATGAACGTTCAGATTAAGGGTCGGAAACGATGTTCCGATCGGCGTCACGATGAAATGTGTTCCAAAAGCTCGCGCCGACGCCTCAAAACGATAGCCAGGTCATATGGATAGGCCGCAACTTCCCGCAGTCCCATCACGACCTTGTAGGATAGGCGTGACACGGTCCCCCGAGACCGTGACGGCCCAGGAACGCTATCAATTCCCAAGACCGAGAACAGCATTTGCACGCGAGGAAGATGGTAGGCGTCGGTACATGCGACCGCGCCCTCAAGCCGATTGGAACGGATGAACCGTGCTGCAGCCACGGTGTTTTGGAGGGTATCGGTGCTCACTTCATCCAACGCAATGCGCGCTGAATCTACGCCACGATCGGTCAGGAGTTCGGAGATTAACGCAGCCTCCGAGCCGCCGAACCGCCCAACCCCACCGGAACAGAATATCCGGTCATCCGGTCGACTTTGCGCTGCAAGAAATCCAAAATGGGCCCTACGACGAAGCGACGGGCTGGCTCGACCGTCCGGCCCGACTGCCGCACCGAATATGACGATGGCCCGCGTCATTGCTTAGGCCAATGCTAGCTCAGATTGAGAGACGGAACATAGGCGGCCGTCATGTCTTCACATTCCTGCTTCCTGACCGCACCCCTGACATTCAGGCGGACCAAGAGTTCAGTCTGGCCGTGGCGAGCCCGAGCTTGTTCCAAAGCCGGGATCCAATCGCGCGAGGCCAGATTCTCGGTTTCGCCGACATGCAAAACCTGCACCTCGGTAGGGGCTAGCACCGCGATTACAAAATTCGCGCCCGCAGTTTGCACGGGCCGCCCGGAGTCCTGGACGCTATAGCGGTAGAGAGTGCCGGACTTGCCGACAAAATCAATCTGGCGGGCCACTTGCACGCTCCCGTCCGTTTTGGAGTTCATCAAACTAACACTACCTGCCGAGTTGGGCGAAAGATGGACCTCCGCCGAGAGACCGAATTGGGCCGAACTCGTCTTGTGACGCGAACAGGCTTGTGTGTCTCGACCAATCGCGGTCAACCTAGCCTTTAGCTATGGAACGCGCCGCCACATTTCAGCTGATCGAAGACGCCACCGGTTGCTTGGTGCGCTTAGAGGGCTACTGGACCGGCTCTACGCTGGGCACTGCGACGGGCGAACTGCGACGGGCCCTAGAAGGCCGCGATGACCTAGAGTTTGAGCTATCAGGCGTCCAGCGCATGGATACAGCCGGTGCCTATGCCGTGGTCAGAGCGTCCGGCGGACAGCTCGACGTGACTCGCACGAAGGCCAAGCCGGAGATTCTTCGGCTCATTGAGTTGGTATCAACGGCTGCATCTCAACGACCACCCGTGAAACTGCCGCCCCGCGGCTTCCACGAAATGACCATCCGGATCGGCCGCGGCGCGGTAAATGTCGCGCGCGAATTCGTTGATACGCTCGCCTTTGCCGGCCATCTTCTTGTGGTTTTGGCGCGCTCAATCGTCAACCCTCGGCGCGTCCGTTGGGCGGCGTGCGTTTCCTTAGCTGAACGCGCGGGCCTAGATGCAATCCCGATTGTCGCGGTCACCTCGTTCTTCATCGGGGCCGTCTTGGGCCTGCTCGGTGCCAACACCCTACGCCAGTTCGGCGCGGAGGTATTTGCCGTTGAGCTTATCGGGATAGCGGTTCTGCGGGAATTCAATATCGTTATTACAGCCGTGCTCCTTGCAGGCCGTTCGGCCTCCGCCTTTGCTGCTGAGCTCGGGTCGATGAAGATGAACCAAGAAATTGATGCCATGAAGGTCATGGGTGTCGATCCCTTCGAAGCTTTGGTCTTCCCTAGGTTCGCAGCGCTGCTGGTCACGATCCCACTCCTTACCTTTGTTGCAACGCTGGCGGGCCTGTTCGGCGGAATGGTGATTACTTGGTCAGTTTTAGACCTGGGGCCGGCATTCTTCCTTCAGCGCATTCTCGATAATGTCGGCCCAACGCAATTCTGGATCGGCATGTCAAAGGCACCGGTCATGGCCATCGTGATTGCAGGGATTGGGTGTCGGCAAGGCTTGGAAGTTGGCGGTGACGTGGAATCCCTTGGACGCCGCGTGACGGCCGCCGTTGTCCACGCGATCTTTGCGATCATCATGATCGATGCGATGTTCGCGCTTCTATATATGCAGTTGGACATATGACCGAAGACCCCGCCCCCCAACTCTCCGAGGAAGGTCCAGCGATCGTTGTCGATCAATTGGTCTCAGCGTTTGATGAGCGGGTTATCCATGACGGGCTGTCCCTGACGGTGAACCGGGGCGAGGTCCTAGGCGTGGTCGGCGGGTCCGGCACCGGCAAGTCGGTCTTGCTCAACACCATCATTGGTTTGAAGAGACCTGATGGCGGCAGTATCAGGGTGTTTGGTGAAAATATTCAACAGACGACGGCTCGGAAATGGTCGGCCATCGAGCGCCAGTGGGGCGTGTTGTTCCAACAAGGCGCGTTATTTTCAAACCTCACGGTCCGGGAAAATGTCTCGGCACCCCTCTATGAGCACACCAAATTGTCGCGACGATCTGTGCGTGAGTTGGCTGACTTGCGGATCGCATTGGTGGGGCTGCCGCCGGAAGCTGGCAGTCTGAAACCCTCAGAGCTGTCAGGCGGGATGCGCAAACGCGCTGGCCTAGCGCGCGCCTTGGTATTGGACCCTGAGTTGTTGTTCCTTGATGAGCCGACGGCCGGCTTAGATCCCATCGCGGCAGCGGCCTTCGATGATATGATCCTCGATCTGTCTCGCAGTTTGGACCTTACGGTCTTTATGATCACCCACGACCTGGATAGCCTCTATACAATCACTGATCGCGTTGCGGTTCTGGCAGACAAGCAGGTCGTAGCGGTTGCGCCCGTGCACGAGCTGGAGCATTCCAGTCACCCCTGGGTGCAGGAGTATTTCCTGGGCCCGCGTGGACGTGCAGCGGCGCGAGCTGAGTCTAGTCGGACAAACGCCTGATGGAAAAAGACGCCAACTATGCCCTGGTCGGGCTCTCAACGCTGATCCTGGTTCTGGGTGTAGCGATCTTCGGGGTGTGGCTGGCTCGGATCAGCTTCAACCGCGACTACGCCCTTTATGACATTGTTTTTCAGGGCCCGATCAACGGTCTTAGCCAAGGCGGTGAGGTTCGCTTCAACGGCATTAAGGTCGGCGAGGTCACCAAGATCGAGCTCGATAAGAATCCGAAGAACGTTGTTGCTCACGTGCGCATGAGTTCGAATGTTCCGGTTCGAACGGACTCTTACGCCACAACTGAGCCGCTTGGCATCACCGGCATAACCTATATTCAAATCACCGCCGGCACCCCGGAAACCCCCCTCGTCAAGGGCGCGCAGATGGACGGCAAACCGCCGGTGATTCCCAGCCGCCGCAGCACGCTCTCTGACCTCCTAGAGGGTGGCGGGACTGTGCTTGCGCGCACGGTAGAGGCCCTAGACCGCGTCAATCTGGTGCTGTCGGATCGCAATGTGAAAGCCTTCTCGTCCGTCATGGATGACACCCAAGCCGTCACCTCCGAGCTGCGAGCTCGCAAACAGTTGTTTGCCGATGCCCAGACCGCCATCCAGAATATTGACGCCGCCTCCAAACAGATCACGGCACTCGGTCAGTCAGGTCAGTCCTTGCTGGATGGTGATGGTCGAAAATCCCTCAAGAGTATTGCCGGTGCGGCGGAACAGACCGAGCAAACCGCGCGCGACCTACGGGGTGTGATGGCGCGGCTAGATGGCCCGACAACAGAATTCGCCACCAATGGATTGCCCCAGCTGACGGCAGCGGTGGCATCTTTGCAATCTGCTGCCGACTCGTTGGATCGCCTAGCTCGCGAACTCCAAGCCAACCCGCAGGGTCTGGTGGGCAAACCACCCGCCATCGAAAAGGTGATCAAGCCATGATGACGTTGCGCATGATCCGCAGGACATTTGGACTGGCCCTTGTGACCGTTCTCCTGGTCGGTTGTGTCTCGCTGTTCCCCAAGAGCCAACCCAGTCAACTCTATCGATTTGGCACCAATCTCGCTGCATCCGGACCCGCGTCCGTCCAGAAAATCGGCGTCATCCGGTCCGGTGGAAGCTTTGCGCTCGCGTCAGCGGGTGACGGAATTCTAACCACCACGGGAACTCAGGTTGCCTACCTGTCGGGCGCGCGTTGGGCCCAACCCGCACCCGTGCTCTTCGATGAAGCGATCGTTCGCGCCTTCAGTCAAAATCCTGGTGCCGTCCAGCTTGTGGTGCGCGGCGAGCCCGCCCGGGCAGCCTACTCGCTTCGGATTGATGTCCAGGGCTTCGAGGCGGTCTATGATCGTCCCGGAAAAGCGGCTCCAGATGTCAGACTGACGGTTCATGTGGTCGTTGTTCGCGCCGGCGACCGAAGTGTCGTCGCCGATCAAACGATTTCCATCGCAGAACGCGCGCCAGACAACCGGGTCGGTGCGATTGTCGGAGCCTTTGATCTCGCCGTCAGCAAGGCCATTGCGGAAATCCTGCGGATCACAAACGCCGCCGTCTCGGCCTAACCCAGGCCCGCGATCCGCTTTGCAGCGGTCACGGTATTGGCCAACAGGCAGGCGACCGTCATGGGCCCCACCCCGTTAGGCACGGGGGTGATCGCACCGGCCACAGCCAGAGCCGCCTTATAGTCGACGTCTCCGACGACCTTGGTCTTACCCGCCGCAGCAGCCACCGGATCGTCAAACGGCACGCGATTAATGCCCACATCGATCACGGTAGCTCCGGGCTTGATCCAGTCGGCCTTGATCATGCGCGGACGACCGATCGCCGCCACCAAAATGTCGGCCTCGCGGCAGACCGAAGGCAGATCGACCGTGCGGGAGTGAGCAATCGTCACCGTGCAATCGGCCTGCAACAGCAACTGCGCAATAGGCCTACCCACCAAGACCGAACGGCCGACAACCAACGCCCGTTTCCCCGCCAGGCTGTCGCCGAGGCTCTGACGCAGCAACATCATGCTGCCCAGCGGCGTGCAGGCGACCAGCGAAGGTAACCCCTGCGAAAGCCTGCCGGCATTGATCACATGCAATCCGTCGACATCCTTGTCAGGATCTATGGCCTGAATGACAGCCTTCTCATCAAATCCCTTGGGAAGCGGCAACTGCACCAAAATCCCGTGGATCGCCGGATCTGCATTGAGTTGTTCGACAAGGCCGATCAAGGTGGACTGCGAGGTATCTGCCGACAATATGTGCGTAACCGAGTGCATCCCGGCGGCTTTGGATTTCTCCCCCTTGGACCGCACATAGATTTGGCTGGCCGGGTCATCGCCGACCAGCACAACTGCCAAGCCCGGCGTCAGTCCATGGTCGGCCTTGAGACGCGCAACGTCCAAAGCGACGTCGGCACAAAGCTGCTCAGCGCGCGCCTTGCCGTCAATAATCTGGGCCTGAGCCATCTCAATCCTTCCCATAGAGCGCGAAATAGGGATCGACCTTGCCGGCCTCGACGTCGCTGACGCTCACCGCCGGCCAGCCGACATTTTGCCGACCTGAAGCCCCCCAGGCCTCCACAATCAGATCCCTTAGCTCACCGGCCCCTACCCCCAATTGCCGGGTAACAAAGGCGATGCCGCGCGCATCTCGCTCCGAGAAGCCGCCCTGCTTTTCCAGTTCATAGAGCGGTTCAACCTGCTGACTGGTCTTGGTCAGATAGGCAATCACGCGCTGGTCCAACAGCCCCCTCACCGGGTCCGCCACGGGCACAGCGGCCCGCACCGCGCCCAGGCCGACATTGGCGAACACAAACTCACCTTCGACGGGGCCGTGGATCCGCGCGGTCGTATAGGCTTTGGGATTGGGGAAATCGCCCCAGCCGTTATAGTGCAACGTCACGTGCAGGGGCTGGGATCCATCGCCCACATAGTGCGACAGTCGACCAACTGTCTCAAAGACCAGGGCTTCTCGGCGAATGCGATCGGCAGTCAGCCAAGCCCGACGCGACTTGGACCGCTCTTGCTTCTCCACAAAGGTTAAGACTCGCCAATAAGCCAGATCCTTGGCCAGCTGCTGGTGTTCCTCAATGATCGAATAGGGCAGCCAACCGGCCTTCCACCCATCCGTTCCCGCCGCTTGCAGCGCCTTCTCATAGTCAGCCCGCGTCGCCGGCAGAGCCGAGAGCTTTGGCCCGCCCAACACTGTCCCGTCATCCGCCACATCAAGGAAATGGCTCGGATCAAGGTTCTGATCATGCACCCGACCGGCCCCCTTCGAGCGGTCCAGCTCACGGGACAGCTCGCCGACCTCAGCCACCGCCCTTGCCGTCCGCAAGAACCCCGGCACGCTACTCGGCAAGCTCTGCATCGCCGCTTGACCAATCATCCGGTGCCCCGAGGCACCCCAGGCCAGCGCGGAACAAGGCGCGCCCAAGGCAAGGCTAAGGCCGACGACGAAGAGAAAGGAGGCGCGCCAAGTCATGCTCAATTCCGACAAATCAGAGCGCCGGGTGTGACCGCTCATCGCCGCGGAGGCAAGCCCCATTGCTCCCCCTTAATTACGGTGACATCGGGTAATTGAGCGGGAATTACGGTGACACCCCGGAATTACGGTGACACCCCACTTAATTGACTCCCACTTCCCGAGACCCTAACCTCCGCCACCATGGCACGCATGGCCCGCGCAGTGTTTCCTGGCATCCCTCACCACGTCACCCAACGTGGCAATGGACGGGCGCAGACCTTCTTCTACGATGACGACTACCGCCTCTATCGTGATCTGCTCAGCACCCAGGCCAAGGTTCACGGTGTCGAGGTGTGGTCTTGGGTGCTCATGCCCAACCATGTGCATCTGATCCTGGTGCCACCCGCCGTCGAGGCTTTGAGTAGGGTGATGTCGTCTGTGCATCGCCGGTATGCCGGACACGTTCATGCGCGCCTGAAGCGGACGGGGCATTTCTGGCAGGGGCGGTTTGGCTGCGTGGCCATGGACGAGAGCCATCTCGGCGCGGCCCTGCGCTACGTGGCGCTTAATCCCGTGCGCGCCGGGTTGGTCAAGCGGGCCAGCGATTGGGCCTGGAGTAGCGCCCATGTGCATTTGGGGCGGGTGGCTGATGATGGCTTGACGCTCAAGGCCCCGGTCGCCGATCGCTATCCACAGTTTGCGGAATTGCTCGCCAGCGCCGAAGATGAGATCGCCACCCAGCGCCTGCGTCAGGCTGAGAGCGTGGGGAGACCGCTGGGTGCTGCGGACTTCCTGGCGCGGTTGGAGGCGGAGAGCGGTAGGGTGCTGGCAGCTGGCAAGCGGGGACCGAGGGGGGGTAGTGGGGAGTTAAGTGGGGTGTCACCGTAATTACGCTTTAGTTTCCCGAGAGCCTACTTCATACAGTGGCACAGTAACTCCTGTGACGACATCGACCATCACATCGATTGGTCAACCGCCCGACGGCCCGGGCTAGAAAAGCGGCGCGTCAACATCGACTTCACAGGGTGCGGCGACTGGATGTTGAGGCAAAGCGGCGCGGCAGTCCTTGATCAAGATGTGGATTGCGGATCGGCTGGAGGGCGTGACGGGGCAGGGTATGCGATGGAGCCGTGGCTCGACTAGGGGCGCCCGCCGGCGTTGTCTGACCAGATAGCTCCGCTGGCCGTAGCAAGAACATCGTCGCTCATCTTACTGCGACTGACCTTCAGATCCTCAAGGCACAAGTCCACTCGAGGTAGTGTTGATCCAAATCTCGAGTACGGTCGGTGTTCGCCGCGCTCGTATTTGTCGGAGATAACTTGCGCCAGGATATCCAGGTTGGCGTCGACGACGAGATTAGCCTGCTTTCCGCTCAAGTGGCGTCGTTCAAAGTAGTCGTCTAGATGTTCCACGGGGATAAAAGCCAAAACAGTTTGACTGTCATCAAGCCCATGCAGCACAACAACGTCGCTGTTCGGCTGGGCATGTACCACCTGAAGATCGGATAATAGCATTGCGGTTGCCTTTACAAGTGTTCGTGCTGTGTTTTCGACTGCCGTTGGATTTCCGATCTCTAATGAGCGGCGGAGGTCTTGGATGTGCGGGGCTACTCTCTCCCAGCGGCGGGCGGATTGTTGTTGCCGAGCTCTCGCCGCTTGAGCGCGGGCATTGCTGTCCAGGCTCGAGTCTCCGCTGGCTGGCCGACCAACGCCACGGACACCGAGGGCCTTCCATCGGGCATAGGCCTCTCCATAGGCAGCTTCGGCGTCTGCAGAACGGGTGGCGAGCCACTCCTTCCAGGCGTCGTCCACCGCCTTTGTCGCGGTTTGGAGGTTATCGAGCATCGTAGTTCCTATTTAGCTGCCAGCGAAATATATATCGCTGGCAGCTAAATGCAAGCAGT
>JANLPK010000013.1:0-1925 GCA_031367205.1 Alphaproteobacteria bacterium | reverse complement strand
GCCAGCATCGCCTGTCGCGTCGGCTCTTTCGAGAGCCAGTGGTCTTCGCCCTTCATGGTGATGAATTCGACCGGCTTGCCCGCAGCTTGCAGCGCCTTTTCCATCATCTTGCTCTGCTCCATCGGCACCACGGTGTCGTCCTCGCCGTGGATCAGCAGGATCGGCGCATCAGCCTTGGCCGCTAGCCGGGCGGGCGAGACTTCCCTAAGGTCCTGGCCACCGGCGGCCCCCATCAGCGCCTTCCAGAACGCCACCGCCTGCTGGTTTTCGCCGTGACGGTCGCGCGTCCAGGTTTGAAACTGGAAGAGATCTGAGAGGCCCGCGACCGACACCGAGCAACGGTATCGCCCCTGCTCGATGGTCACCCCGGCCAAGGCGGCATAGCCGCCGTAGCTTGCCCCGACAATGCAGGCCCGCTTGGGGTCAATTATGCCCTTGGCCGCCAAGGCCTGCACCCCGTCGGTGATGTCGGTCTGCATCTTGCGGCCAAACTCGCCATAGGCCGATTTGCGAAACGCCTCGCCCCGACCCAGCGTGCCGCGATAATTGGGTTGGAAGACCGCATAACCGCGCGAGGCGAACGCCTGAGCCCACCAGTCGAAACTAACCTCATCACCTTCAACCAGCGGCCCACCATGAGGAAACACCACCAAGGGCAAGTTCTTGGCCTCACGGCCCGGCGGAAGGGTCAGGATGCCGTCCATTTCCAGGCCGTCTGCGGCCTTGTAATCGATCTTCTCTACCGACCCGACATCGGCTTCTTTGATCTCCGGACGGATGCGCCCAATCGGCACAGCAGAGCGCTTGGCAACGTCAACCAGCCAGTAGGTCCCTGAATCGCCCTCGCCATCGGTCAGGAAAATCATCGTATCGAGCCCACGACCGTAGGAGATCAAGACGCTCCTCAGAGTGGGGAAGGCACTCAAAGCCCCGTCATACTTTGCCTGTAGGGTCGGATCGAAGAATTTGATATCTGCGCCACTGTCCGACGAGAGCCCGATTAGGGCATGGGTCTCGCGGTCGAACAGGCCTCCAGCGGTATTGTCGCCGCGGATCAGAGTGTCGCCGACCCCGCCCGTCGCCAGAGAGACCTCCTTGAGCAGGACATCTTCATCCGAGCGCTCCCAGATCAGCAGCTTGTCGCTGGTGCGACCGGGTCCAATGAGCTCAAGCCGCGACTCGCCCTTGATGGTGTTGCCGACCAAGATCGGGGCACCGCCTGTGCCGGGATAGAGCCGAAAGACATTGCCCTTAGCATCTGACACCCCACGAACCAGGATTTCGCCATTTGGCCCCAGCAACCAATCAGTGTCACCTAGGGTCGGCGCAGAGACCAGTTCGACCTTGCCGCTCGCCAAATTGATCCGCACCAATCGCGCATAAACCGGGTCGCCACTCGGTGCGCCTTCTAAGGTCAAACGAACGGTGTGGGCGGATTGGGGGTAGGCCCCGACATAGGCGTAGCTTTGGCCGTCGACATCGCGAATTCCATACCAACCAAAGAACGCGCCCAGATAGAGATTGGAGTTCCCCAGGAGTTGGAAGGCTTTCTTGGTCTTCAGATCCAAGTGAGCGCCACCCATCCACTCCCCTTGAGAGCCACCGGGAAGCAGGGCCTTAACGGTCGTGCTGCCCAGTACGAACAGGTGGGTATCTCCGCCCCAGACGAGATCGCGCACCTTGCCCGGTTCCAGTCCGGTTGCAAATTCGACCTTTCCATCCGTCCGGAAGACGGAGAGTTGGCGTTTCTCCCCTTGCCGCGCCACCAGGGCAAACCGCTCGCCTGTTGGGGATAGGGATATGAAATCAATCGCCGGCAACCGGCCATAGACCTCCAGCGAGGGTGCGGCCTGCACCGAAGTGGCGGCGACCAAGGCGACGATCAGTGCCAACCAAACCCGCATAGTCGCCCCCCAAGCCTCGAT
>JANLPK010000351.1:0-3350 GCA_031367205.1 Alphaproteobacteria bacterium | reverse complement strand
CCGACTGCTGCGCATGGCTGACCGTCTGACCCCGGAAATAGATCATCTTGTGATGGAAGAGCGCGTCACGGATCTCAGCGAACTGGTCGTGCGTGACCTCGCCGATCGCCACCCCGCAAATCTCCGCCCCCATCGCCGCCGCCAGGGGCTTGGCTTCAATATGGCGATAGGCCCGCGCGTGATTGTCGAACCGGCCGGTGGAGTGGAGAATCATGAGGTTTCCTACCGCCTTCGATCCAAACCGAACAGCACCTCTTGCCTTGAGGGTCATCACTGAATGTTCAATGTCATGCGCTGTCGCCGGGTCTGGCTCGCGGCCGTGGTAAGCGACTGGGGGAACGGGTTGGTGAGGTAGAATGGTCGCGGCATGGCATGCAGCCCTTTTCCGTGGTATGATCACCCTATGAGCGAGCAAGACCTTTTGGCCCGCATTGTCGTTGAACCCGGCAAGATGGGCGGCAAGCCCGTCCTCCGTGGCCGCCGGATCACCCCGGCCATGGTGCTGAACATGCTGGCCAAAGGTGCCACCCGCCAAGCCGTGCTTGATGCCTACCCGGTGCTGGAACCCGCCGATCTAGACGCCTGCCTCCTTTATGGTGCCCGGCTTAGCGATCAGGCCGGTGCCAAAGGCATCGTGATCGCCGCCGAATAGGTGCGCCTCTTTGCTGACACCAACATCGTGGCTCCGGCGGTCCGTGCGCTCCGCACAGCGGGTTATGACGTGGTCTATTCTGCCGAACGCCCTACCGACCCGGGCGACGCCGCACTATTGGCCGAGGCCTCTTCAGAGGCCCGCGTCTTCCTCACCAAGGACCACGACATCGGTGCCCTGGTCCATCGCGACGGCCACTCCCATACCGGAGTGCTGTTGCTAGACGACCTCGGCAATCCCCAAGCGGAGACCGACATGATCTTGAGGGCGATAACAAATCACGTCCAGGATCTGGAAGGCGGGAAATTCCTGAGAACGAACAACAAAGGTGTCTGGTGAACACCGCGCACGCCGAGGATGAATGCAGGAACGATTATAAAGAGATTCCCTTGGCCGCTCGATCAGATGCATCAGACTGCAACATAGAAAGCAATTCTTCCGCACCGATTGAAGGATTTGCGGCGCGATACAAATCCATTATCTCTTGCCACTCCGTTTTATCTGGTAGCTTTACTTCCCAATAGTTCCAGCCGTTCAATTTTGTTGGCTTTCCTGCTTTCGTGCGTGCCACCGCGCTTGCTGCACCGGATGGTGAGTGGTGCTCCTGGCCTTCCACAAGCCACACGTTCCCAACTATTTGACCTTCGTGGCTTCGTCCATTGTAACGCATACGCACCAACGTCCGCGGGGGAAGCGAAACACCCTCCCCGTGCCATCCGCTGACCTTGCTAAGGTCGCTTAGGAATTCATTAACCTCAGAGTTTGGGAGCCCAAGCAGTCTCCGCAGCACGGTGTTTGCTGACTCGCCGAATCCCCGCCGTTCAAGCTCAATCCGTTTGTGAATGTCGAAGTCGACCTCAATGGTTCGCATCATTTTTACTCCGTTTCTCCGATGATTATAGAAGGAGTAAACGGAGTATTTGTAGTAGTCAAGGACTTTGGTTGGTCTACTTAGAAAACAGGCCGCGCCGTCCGTGGTTCAAAAAACCTACCCCAGCATCTCCGCCACCAGCTCCTGCGTGATCGACTGAAAGTTCAGCTTCGCCTGCTCATCCATCCGCTGGATCAGGCCGACGAACACCAGTTCATTGACCGGGTCCACCCAGAACCAGGTCCCCGCCGCACCGTCCCACTGATAGGTGCCCTTGCCGACCCGCGAGCCCGCCGCCGCCGGATCACAAAACACCGAGCCGTTGAACGCCTGACCGTAGCCCGGCCTGATCTTCTGCAAACCAACGCTATAGCCGCCAGCCATAATCTCATCGCTGATGTGGTTGGCCGTCATCAGGTCCACCGAAGCGGATTCCAGGATGGTTATCCCGTCCAGGCTGCCGCGATTGAGCAGCATCTGTGCAAATCGTCCATAATCAGCCGCCGTCGAAAACAGCCCACCGCCGCCACCGGCCAGATCAGGGATCTTTCCCGGATCACGGTTCATCATCGGCTGCTTGACCTCCGCCAGTCCGCCCTCCTTGCGGGCGCGATAGAGCGTCGCCAGACGCGGGCGCTTGACATCGGGCACCCAGAAATCGGTATCCACCATCCCGAGGGGTGTGAAAATCCGCTCGCGCATGAAGTCGGGCAGGCTTTGACCCGACAGCTTTTCGATGATCGCGCCCTGCACATCCATGCTCATGGAATAGCGCCAGCGGGTGCCCGGCTGGAACGCCAAGGGGCAACTCGCCACCGCTTGGCTCATCTTGGCCAGGTTCGACTGGGTCCAGACCCCGGCGGCGATATAGGCGGCGTCCACCTTGTCATTGGGGTCAAAGCCGTAGCCCAACCCCATGGTGTGGGTCAGCAAATCGCGCAGGGTCGGCGGGCGGTCCGGAGCTACGAGAGACCCATCCGCCGCCAACACCTTCACCTCCGCAAACTCCGGCAGGTGATCGGCAATCGCGTCGTCGGGCGACCACAGCCCCTGATCATAGAGCAGCATCATCGCCACTGCCGTCACCGGCTTGGTCATGGAATAGATGCGGAAGATGGTGTCCTGGACCAGGGGTTCGCCGCTAGCGATGTCCTTCAACCCCTGCACCGAGCGGTGGACGACCACACCCTTGTGCGACACCTGCGTGACGACGCCGGCCAGCTGCTTGTCGGCAATGTAGCCAGCGAGGGCCTGATCAAGTTTGCTGAAGTCCATGGGTCTGCTCCGAGGTTTGGCGCAGACAAGCCCAAGCCGGGGTCCAGGGCAAGCTTTGGCCTTAGAACTTCTTCTCCATCACCAAAAACTCCAAGTCGTCGCGCAACGGAATCCCGAACTTGGCGTCGCCATAGGGAAAGGGCCGCGTCTCGCCAGTGGCGACATAGCCCCGTCGCTCATACCAGGCGATCAGGGTGTCGCGGATGGAGATCACGGTCATCTCGATGCGAGTGCCCCCCTTGAGGCGGACATAGACTTCAGCCGCGTGAAGCATGCGCCGCCCCAGGCTACGGGCTTGCAGATCAGGCCGCACGGTCAACATGCCCAGATACCAAGCTCTTGCCTTGGCAGGCTCAAGCCAGACGCAACCCAACAGCACGCCAGCCTCCCGCTGGAGCAACAGCACCGCACCGGGCTTGGCCGCCAGGTCCGCACGCAAAGTCTCAACATCCGTGCGTTGGCCGCCAACTGCGTCAGCCTCGCTCGCCCAGCCTTGCCGTGAACTATCGCCGCGATAGGCCGAATTGACCAGGTCAGCCACCGCCTCCAGGT
>JANLPK010000242.1:0-1653 GCA_031367205.1 Alphaproteobacteria bacterium | reverse complement strand
GAATTTCTCAAACACCTGATCGGGGCCGATCTTCAGGTTCTTCATGGTGTCGAGCATGGAAACCCTGGGCCCGATCAGTTGCATCAGGTCCTTGTCTGACGAGACGATCATCACCTCGCCGCCCAGCTCGCGCACCTGGGTAGCATAGGCCGCGATCAGGTCGTCGGCCTCGTAGCCGGGCAGTTCCATGGCGTGGACGCCAAAGGCTCGGGTGGCGTCGCGCACCAGGGGGAATTGCGGGATCAGGTCTTCCGGAGCGGGCGGACGGTGGGCCTTGTATTGATCATAGAGGTCGTTGCGGAAGGTTTTGCCCGAATGGTCGAACACCACGGCCATGTGGGTTGGGGCATCGGCCTGAGCCTTCATGTCGACCAGGAGCTTCCACAGCATGTTGCAAAACCCGCTGATCGCACCGATGGGCAGACCGTCTGACTTACGGGTCAGCGGCGGCAGGGCGTGGAAAGCCCGGAAAATGAAACCGGACCCATCGACGAGATAGAGTCGGATGGGCGCGGTGGTTTCAGGAGCGGCGTCGGTCATGCCGCGAAGATAGAGCGCCAAATCGCGCGGGTCACGCCCCCGGTTTAGGTAAACCGCGCATGGAAGTCCGGTACACCGGGTCCGGCGGCGGCCAGGGCATCGGGGTCACCGTCGCGCAGATAGGCTTCCGTGGCCTTGGCGAGGCCTGAAAAGGCGGCGCGGAATAGGCCGGTGGCGGACGACAGCCGTCGCACACCCATGGTCTGCAAAACCGAAGCCTTTGGCACCCCGGGGCGGGACATGATGTTGAAGGGTAGGGCGATCTGATCGGCGAGGGTGGCAATCAATGCGGCGTCATTGGGGCCAGGCACGAAAATGCCGCTGGCTCCGGCACTTCGGTAAAGCTCGGCACGGCGCAGGGTTTCACTCAACGCCGCCTCGCCCTCTGCCAAGCCCCGCAGATAGACATCCGTGCGGGCATTGATGAACAGGCTCACCCCGGCTTGATCAGCTGCCTTGCGCGTCGCCTCGACCTTACGGGCATGTAGGTCAGGCGACCTTGTGCCGTCTTCCAGATTGATTCCCACTGCACCTGCGCCGATCACGCCCTTGATGGTTTCGGCCAGGATCGCCAGGTCATCGGTGTAGCCACCCTCAATATCGGCGGTGAGCGGCACCTTCGAAGCCCTTGCGCACTCGGCGATCACTTGCAGAAGGATCGGCACCGGCAAGAGATCGCCGTCGGCATAGCCCCGCGCCCAGGCCACCGCCGCTGAGGAGGTGGCCACGGCCTTGGCACCCGCATCGCTCATCAGAGCCGCACTGGCAGCGTCCCAAGCATTGGGGAGAATCAGGACTTCGCAGCCCGCGTGCAGGGCGTGAAAGGTTTCGGCGGAGTTAGACATAGGGGTCTCCTGGCTAGGCCTAGCGTCTTAACGGTTCGGAATGCGACGCGCTGGCGGAAACCGGACTCGCACGGGGGTTAGTGGTCCCCGCCGCCCTCATAGACGCCGGGCGCTTGGTCGGCCTTGTCGCTCAGCACAAAGCGGCGGTCGCAATAGCCGCAGTCGGCGGTACCCTCTTCGCCAAGATCGACCCATACGCGCGGATGGCCAAGCGCCCCGCCCACGCCGTCACAGGCAACGCGCTGGGAATGGACCCTCACGACCTCCG
>JANLPK010000288.1:0-2675 GCA_031367205.1 Alphaproteobacteria bacterium | reverse complement strand
GACCCGTTCGTTGTTCCAGAGCATCGCGACGTTCACGCGCTCGGCGGGAAACTGCCACAGCGCCGATCTGAAGCCGCCCGTCATGCCGCCGATCCACCGATGATCCGTGCCGAGAAACCACCCGTAGCCATAGCGCAGGCTTGGATCGAGACCGCCCCAAGCCCCGATTTCAGCATAAGGCGAAAATGTCATCTCGAGACCCGCCTCGTTCAGAACCTGGCCGTCGAAAATACCTTTCCCCCAGCGGTCGAGGTCAGCGACGGTCGAATAGAACTCCTTCGGCCCATCGACCTCTGCCAGAGCGTCGTTCCGCGCGTTCCACCAGCCGTCCTTGCGCCGGATCTGCCCATTCGCCCGCCCAGGATTGATACGGAACGGGTCGTCCGCCCCGGTGTCATTCATGCCAAGCGGACGCAGGAACATTTCACCGATCAGTGCGTCGAACGGCTGTGCGGTCACCTGTTCCGCAAGACAGGCCAACAGCAGGTAACCTGTCGAACTGTAGCTCCAGCGGGTGCCGGGATCGAACATTGGCGGCAGAGCCGTCAGATAGTCGATCAGACGGCCTCCGTCCTTCATGAGGCGCGCCATTTCGACTTTGAGATTTGGCTGGTCGTAGACGTCAGGCAGCCCCGACGTATGGCTCAAGAGATGGTGGATAGTGGTCCGGCGGTCGATCGCGGCAAGAACTGGGAGATAGTCCGACGGATGAGCTTGCAGCGAGATCCTCCCCTCGCCAATCAACCTGACGATAGCCGCAGAGATGAACATCTTGGTCGCTGAGGCGATGTGGAACCGGGTGTTGGGTGAGTTATCGACTCCGAACTGGACACTGGCTTGCCCATAGGCGCGCTCTAGCAACACTTCAGCCCCTCGGCTGATGCGGATCGCGCCGCAGAGTTCGGCCCGCTCCGGATAGGCGTCGAGGACCGCCCCTAGCTGTTGCGCTGTGCTCATCGATCATCCAAGTCTGGCACAGGTCACGCCCGTGTTGTTAGGCACCCTATCCAGGGCGGCGAGCCGTGGACACCCTGAGAGTCCGCCTTCCCCCATCCCTGCCGTTCGACATGTCCGCTCATGGCGAATTCGCAATCCCGCCGGTCCATGGCTGCGGCGGCACCAAGCGTCAGGTTCTACCCCCTAGAACGCCGCGACGCCGAGTTCAGCCTCACTGCGCACGATCACGGCTTCGCGGCCACCGCGGACCAGACCGCCGGGCAGAGCGCCGGTGAACACGCCGTCCTCGAAGGTGACCTCGCCTGATTTGACGGTGTAGCTATAGCCGTCAACCCGTTGGACCAGCCTCTTGCCGCCGGCCGGGAGGTCATAGATCGCCTCAGGTCGATAGAGCCTCAGCGCCGCAAAATCGATGACGTTCACATCGGCCAGCAGGCCGGGCTTTAGCTGCCCACGATCATGCAAGCCATAGGCCCTGGCGGTATCGCTGGTCAGCTTGCGAACCAGGAATTCCAGCGGGAACTGGTCGCCCTTGGTGCGGTCGCGTGCCCAGTGAGTCAGGATGAAGGTCGGCATTCCGGCATCGGCGATGACCCCGCAATGGGCTCCACCATCGGATAGGCCAAACAGCACATTGGGATGCTGCATATTCTTGCGGAAGAAGTCGAAATTGTAGGTGAAGTAGCCGCCCAGCGGTTGATAGAACAGCTCAGTCCCCCCATCGCGGATCAGCAAGTCGTACATCATCTCCATGGCGGAGATGCCGGCAGCGTCGGCCAGCCCGGCGACCGATTGGGCACGGTCGGGCTCATAGTCAGGACGCTCGCCCAGCGGGAACACCCGGTAGAGCAGCTCCGCCAAGTTAGCACCCATCACCGTCGAGCGAATCGCGCTGTCCTCGGCCAGAATGGCTGCACGAACCTCAGGCCTGCTCATCATAGCGACCTTGTCGGCCAGGGACAGATCGGCGACTTGGCTCTTGAAGGTGGGGTGACCGACAAAGACATGGAAATTGGACTGCAAGCCCTGGAGGATGCCCGTGGGCCGCCCGGCAATCTGCGGCCGGATGTCCATGCCCTGGAGTCGGGACTCCTCGGCGATATTGTACATCTTGTCGCCTTCATAGGCCCCGGCAGAGGTGGCTACGAGGGTGACCGGCAAGCCGGTTTCATGGGCAAACCCCTTGACCCACTGCCACTCATCGTCATCGCCCAAATGGTCGGAGACCATCTCAAAGACCCCGTGGCTGAGGCCCTTCATGGCCAAGCCCATGGCCAGCATCTCGTCGGAACCCGCAAAGGTGCCGGGCACGTGAATACCGTTCTTGTCCTTATGTAGCAGGGTGCGTGAGGTGGAGAAGCCGACGGCACCGGCCTCAACGCCCTCGCGGACCAGGGCGGCCATCTGCGCGATCTCGTCGGCGTTGGGCACATAGTCGGTGTTGCAGCGGTCGCCCAGCACATAGGCGCGCACCGAGCCGTGCGGCACATGCACCCCTACATCGATTGCCCGTTTTTTGCTTTCCAGAGCGTCGAGATATTGCGGGAAGGTTTCCCACTTCCAATCGATACCCTCGGCCAGGGCGGCACCGGGGATATCCTCGACCCCTTCCATCAACTCGATCAGGAACTGATGATGGTCGGGCCGGACAGGTGCAAACCCAACACCGCAATTACCCATGATCGCGGTAGTCACCCCATGCCAGCTGGAAGGGGCCA
>JANLPK010000285.1:0-5068 GCA_031367205.1 Alphaproteobacteria bacterium | reverse complement strand
CCTCGGCCGTGAGGACGGCGCCCCGCCACCGGTGGACCTGATCATGGAACGCAAGATCGGCGACTTCGTGCGCAATCTCATTGGAACCCAGCAAGTGACTGTTGTGCATGATCTTTCCGACGGTGGTCTCATCGCCTCCGCCGCCGAAATGGCGCTGGCGTCCAAGGTCGGTATCACTCTGGAACTGCCGTCCAAACTCCCCGATCACGCCCTGCTGTTCGGGGAAGATCAGGGCCGCTACCTTCTCGCCCTAGCCGATCCGACTGTCATCCTGGAAGCCGCCCGCGCCGCAGGCATCTTCGCCGAAGAAGTCGGCCACGCTGACGGACAGGCCTTGGCGACGGCCGGGATATTCAGCATCGCTTTGGCCGACCTGAGCACCGCCCACGAGGGCTGGATGCCGCAGTTTATGGCCTAATCCAGCAAGCTACGTGACGCTCGACTAGCTTTCCGTCGCCCGCTTCAACAGCTCCAGCGCCGCCGCCGCAAAGGCGTCCATATTGGCCAACCGGTCGCCGGACCCCGTCTCGATCGTCGCGGCAAATTCCAGCGGTCCGCTGATCGCCACGCAGGTATGACCCGCCGCGTCGCCATAGCCGTTGCCGGTCGGGCCTGCGGCACCGGTCTCAGACACCCCCCAGGTCGTCCCGAAACGCTCACGCACCGTCCGCGCCAGCAGCAACGCATAGGGCTCACTGGCCGAACGCATCCCGGCCACTGCCTCGCGCGGGATCTCCAGCAGGCTCATGCGCGCCTTGCCCGTATAGACAACCCCGCCGCCAAGATAATAGGCCGAAGCCCCGGCCACAGACAGCAGGGCTGCCGATACCAATCCCCCCGACGAACTCTCGGCCACCGCCACGGTTTCCTTGCGCGCCTTCAAGGTCGCGCCCAGTGCTTCAGCCAAAGTTATCAGTTCAGGGTTCATGGCGGTTGTCTCCAAACGTGGTTTTGCTTGGCATAGCGCCAATTGCGCGCAAGATGCCTGCCTATTCCAAAAACAGCTATTTCATCGAAGGATTATTTCTAATGGACGCGCAATCGCAGTGGACCGGCCTAGATGCCCAGCGCCTTGAGCGCATCACCGAGCATATGGAGCGCAACTATATCGGCCCGCAAAAGATCGCCGGTTGCCAGATCGCCGTCGCCCGACATGGGCACACGGCCTACAGCCGCTCCTTCGGCAGCATGGACTTGGAACGCAATAAGCCCATGGCCGACGATGCCATCTTCCGCATCTATTCCATGACCAAACCGATCACCTCAGTGGCCCTGATGAGCCTGTTGGAAAAGGGCTATTTCCAACTCAATGACCCGGTCAGCCGCTACGTGCCCTCGTGGAAGAACCACCGGGTCTGGGTGTCGGGCAAGGGCGAAGAGATGGTCACCGAGAAACCCCATCGCTTGGTAACCTTCCGCGATGTGCTGGGTCACATGGCCGGCCTCACCTATGGTGGCGGTCTGCCCGGCGTCGGCCTGCAGCACCCCATCGACCAGATCTACCGGGACCTCAAAATCCGCAGCAACGGCAGCAACGACACCATGATGGAGTTCATGGACAAGCTCTCCCAGGTGCCCCTGCGCTATCAGCCCGGCGAACGCTGGATGTATTCCCTGGCCACAGACGTTTGCGGTGCATTGGTCGAGATCATCTCCGGCAAGCCCTTCGCACAATATCTGCAGGACGAGATCTTCGGCCCGCTCGGCATGGTCGACACGGCCTTCTTTGTCGCCCCCGACAAGGTCGACCGTTTCTGCGGCAACTATGAGCGCGGCCCCGATAAGGTGCTGAAACTGATGGACGATGCCGTCGGCAGTGCCTTCACCCAAGACCCGGGTTTCAAGTCCGGCGGCGGCGGCCTCACCGGCACCACAGCCGACTATATGCGCTTCTGCGAGATGCTGCGTCGAGGCGGAGAGCTCGACGGTGCGCGCATTCTGGGGCCTCGCACCCTTGAAATGATGCACATGAACCACCTCAAGGACGGCAAGGACCTCACGCAGCTGGCCATCGGCGGCTTCTCGGAAACCGCCAATGAGGGCGTCGGCTTCGGGCTGGGCTTTGCCTCCACTCAGGGCATGGTCGAGACCGGCTCGCACGGCGTCGGCGACTATTATTGGGGTGGTGCCGCCTCGACCATCTTCCTGGTCGATCCCAAGGAAGATCTGACCATGGTGTTCATGACCCAGTTGATGCCCTCCGGCACCTTCAATTTCCGGGGCCAGCTCAAGAGCTTGATCTATTCGTCAATTGTCGACTGATCGATCTACCGAGCAATGTCCTTAATCCATTTGGCGGTGAAGACCTTGGCCTGCGGCAACGCAGACCAAGGTTCGCTCTGAGTAACGGCGTTGCGCAACGGACCGGCCCGGCGGGCTTCACACTCACCGTGTCCACCCGACGTCGCGATGAGTCCGACCAAGGGTTTGGCCGGCTTGCCGCCTGGAGCGGCAGGCTTGGCGCAGAGGGCCGGCCAAACGCGAGCTTCGATCACCGCCCCAGCGCCGTCCACGGCCAGGGGGCGAAAGCCGAAATAGACGTAACCAGCCCCCTGGCTTGAGGCGCTAACCTGCACAATGACAGGGTCACCCCTGATCAACTGATAGGCGACAGGATCATCGACTTGCCCTCTAGGATCGGGGGTCGGATCAACGATCATCCCGTCACGCAATATGATGGCGTAGGCGCAGTCGGGCCATTTGCTGGGTGCCGACTGCAGGTTCAGCTTGCAGCCCGGCTCCAGCATGGCCCAAAGCCCGGCGCGCGCCTTCGGAGCTCCCGCTGCATCTGCCGTCCCAAACAGCGGTCGTTCAGAGGCCACCATGCCGCATGCGCTCAGGGCCAAGCCCGACAGGAATATCGCCAGGTTGCGGATCATCGATCTGAGGCCTCATAGGTCGGTTGTTAAGGTTTCTGACTCACAACGATTCGGTTGAACGGAGCGGTCATCATGCCCATGCCTCTTGCCGTTCTGGAAGCCGAACTCGCTGCGGCCTTTCCGGATGCGCAGATCAAGATCGACGATTTGGCCGGCGATGGGGATCATTATCGCGCGCGAATTGTCTCGAGCGCCTTTGCCGGACTGACCCGCATCAAACAGCATCAGCTGGTCTATGCCGCACTCAAAGGCAAAATGGGGGGCGAGCTCCATGCCTTGGCCCTCGAAACCCTAGTTCCGACCTAGGGACGCCTCATGCGCTATCGGCCCTTCGGCATTTCAGGAAAGGCGGTCTCCTCTGTCAGCTTCCTGCTGCGCGAGGCGCCCAACATGAATACCCCCCAATCCTGGCGCACCATGGTGTTTTCGGCCATGGAGAACGGGGTCAATTGCTTCGAGATTACCGAGGGCCTCAACGTCATTCCCCTGGGAATCGGCGAGGTGCTGAGATCGGTTGAGCGCCGCTTGATGTTCCTGGCCTGGCGTCTACGCGGTGACGGCAGCCGTGCGCTCACCGCCGATATGATCGCCGCCAGCGTTCAGGGCGGGCTGACGAGAACCGGGGCCTATTATTTCGACCTCCTGACCATGGACGAGGTCGCGTATGACACCCTCGACGAGAGCGCCCATGCCTATCTCGCAGACCTCAAGGCTGCGGGGCTTTGTCTACAGATCGGCATTGTTGGAGACGGTCCGACCATCGACACCTGCATCCAAGCCGGGACCTTCGACGTTCTGATCACCCCTTTCGACCTCACTTCTGACTGGCAAGCTCGGCGGCGTGTGCGGGACGCGTCCGACAGGAATATGATCATTGTCGGCTCCAACCCGTTTCCGGCAGCCCAGATCAGGGCCGCCAGTGCGGCTGCAGGCACCGGATCTCTCTTGCGTGGTGCCAGCCTCTCTAAGCCCAAGGAACCGCTAGCCGGGGCCGGAACCTACGCCTTTCTTCACAAGACGACAGGTTGGTCAGCCGAGGAGATTTGCCTGGGCTACCTGCTGACCGAGCCTTCTTTTTCCACGATTCAGGTTGAGTCTTTTCGAGCTGAGACCATCAACAGATATGCTAGCGTCGCCGACCGCGACTTGCCCACCGGGGTCGCCGCCCAAATCGAGATGGCGAGGTTCAGCAAAGACACGGGTGAACGCCGCAGGGCTTGACCAAGGCCACCAGGCTCCCTAGCTCTGCGGGGCCCCTTTCGTCGAAAGACCCGACTATGTCCGAACTCGCCAACCCCACCCACGACTTCATCGGCAAGACCGTAGCCTCAAACGCCGTGGTCCTGTTCATGAAGGGCGTGCCCGAAGCGCCGCAGTGCGGATTTTCCGCCATGGTGGTCCAGGTGCTCGATCATATGGGCGTGGACTTCATAGGCGTGGACGTGTTGCAGGATCCATCGTTGCGCGACGGCATCAAGACCTTCTCTGACTGGCCGACCATCCCCCAGCTCTATGTCAAGGGCGAGTTCATCGGCGGCGCCGATATCGTCAAAGAGATGTTCCAGTCCGGCGAGCTCAAGACCCACATGGCTGAGCAAGGCTTGTTGCCCTAACCGCCCGGTCCGGTCCAGGCGCTGAGTGGGTTCAGCACAAACACGCTCGCGTGCGGCTCAATACCCAGCTCTGCGTAGCTGAAGCTAAGGTCGGTGTTGCCGACGGCAAAAGACTGACAGCGATCTAAGCGTTTGCGTCCAAAGGCCAGGGTCACCTCACCGCCCTTCCGTTCTACGAAAAACGCGAAATCCTCTTTCAGCGTGCAGCCATTGGACGACACCCGCACGGTCACGCCATCCCTATTGGCGCTCACAGCATAGATCGGCTCAAGCTCCCCCAGCGCCGAAACGCTCGGCGTCAGGCTCGCGCACCCGCTCAGCAGGCTCAGTCCAGCCAAAAGGATAAGGCGGCGGTTCATCGATCCATTTCGCCACAGATCGGCGACAAGCAAAAGGCCCCGGAGTGATCCGAGGCCCTCGCAAACTTCGTTGGTGTTCGTCGCCGCTTAGGACGAGTAGAACTCGACCACCAGATTGGGTTCCATCTTCACCGGATAGGGCACTTCGGACAGCTCCGGCGCGCGGATGAATTTGGCGGTCATCGCCTTGGCGTCGACTTCGATATAGTCGGGCCAC
>JANLPK010000236.1:0-8626 GCA_031367205.1 Alphaproteobacteria bacterium | reverse complement strand
CGCCGCAAGCCGGGGCCGAACCTGCACCACAAGCCAAAGCTGAACCCGCCAAGGCTGTGACCCCGGTCAAGCCCGGCTAGACCATGAGCCTGAAGCGCGCCCTCCATACCAGCGTCGCGGCGATTTGCAACGCCGCCGTTTCTGCGCCAGCCGGATCGGCAGCGCCAGTGGTGTCGGCGTCGCGCCCAGAGGCCCTGAGCGTGCATGTGGGACAGGCCAAGGACTTCTCGCGGATAGAACTGCGTTGGGCCGGTCCGGCGCGCATGACCCAGAGGCGGGAGGGTCCGGTTCTGACCCTAAGCTTCGACCGGGACGCCCACCCCGACATTGCCCGGATGACGGTCGATCCACCCCGATGGGTCAAGTCCGCCGTGGCCCGCCATACCGGAGGTCGGCTGCAACTGGTCTTGACCCTGACCGACGACGGTGAGGCCAAGATCGGCGCGGCGGACGGTGCCACCTATGTCAATGTTTTCCAGAAGGCCGAGCCGAAGCCGCCCGCCCTGGAAACAGCCGCAGCAGAGTCCGTCGCAGAGGCGGAGCCGGTCCGCACCAATCCGATCCCCGTCGGTGGGGTGGTCCATATGGATGCCAAGTTGGCCAATGGTCAGGTGTTGCTGACCTTTCCGTGGGCCAACCCGAACGGGGCTGCCGCCTTTCGACGCGGTGGCGCGATTTGGGTGGTGTTTGATGCGCCTGCGACCCTGGACGTTTCTCGCGCACCACGGGGCTTGAAGCAATTCTCTTCGGTCCAAGCGCTGAAGGGCCCTGACTATGCGGCGATCCGGATCGTGGCCCCCACCGCCACACCATTCTTCGCCTCAAGCCAAGCCGGGGTTTGGACCTTGGCGATCGGGCCTGGCGCTCAGGCGCAGGCGGCGCAGATCAAGATCGTGCGCGATGACATCGGTGGGCCGGCAGCCCTGAAGGCCGCCGTCGCCGGCGCGACGCGATCAGTGAAAATCTTTGACCCCGTGGTCGGTGACACCCTATCGGTGGTGACGGCTCTGGGACCCTCCAAGGGCGTTCCAACCCGTCGAGACTATGTCCAGGTGGCAGTGTTGCCGTCGGCGCAGGGGCTGGCGCTGGAGTCATTCGTTGAGGATTTGGCTGTCAGTCACGACGGAGACTTGGTCAGTATCGGGCGTCCCGCAGGTCTGGCACTATCGCCGGCATTCGCGGGGGTGCAGCGAGAAACCGCCCAGCTGGGCTCTCCACAACCCGCCGGACTGCCGGGCCTGATCGACTATGCCGGTTGGTCGAAACTGGGACCGGACGGATTTGTCGGCCGCTACAACGGCTTGCTGAACGCTGCGATGGCCGAGGCTCAGGCGGGTAAGGATGCACCGGTCACCGCGCGCATGTCGCTGGCGAGGTTCCTGGTCGGCTCTGAACTTTCCTATGAAGCCATCGGTGTTTTGAACGGATTGGCTCGCACCAATCCTGATGCCATAGAGGATCCTGAGTTTCGGGGCCTTCGCGGTATCGCGCGGGTGATGGCGCGCCGCTACAAAGAGGCGCAGGCCGACTTTGCCGCCCCGATATTGTCAGATGACCCTTCGGTGGCCCTCTGGCGGTCCTATATCGCAGCGCAATTGTCGCAGTGGAGCGACGTGCGCAGCCAGTTTACGGCCGGCGCGGAGGCGTTCAATCGGTTTTCTCCCACGTGGAGGGCCCGGTTTGCCCGATCAGACGCCACAGCGGCCCTGTCGCTGGGTGACATCGAAGGGGCGGAGCGGTCGGTCAAACTGGCCTTCATGGACAAGACCGAGCCCTTGGAGGAGCTGGCGACCCGCCTAGTGCAGGCTCGTGTGGTGGAGATGAGCGGTCACCTGGACCGGGCGCTGCGGATCTATGCGGCGATCAGCGGCGCGCCGACTGAGGCTCTGTCTTCGCCGGCCATCCTGCGCGCCACGCAGATCCGTTTGCAGACGGGCAAGATTACGCCGCTTCAGGCCGCCGCAGTCTTTGACGGATTGCGCTATCGCTGGCGCGGCGACTCAACGGAATTGGAGACGATCCGCGCGCTGGGGCAACTCTATGTGAGCCAAGGCCGGTATCGTGAGGCGTTAGAGGCATTGCGGTCTGCCGGCCAGCGCCTGCCGGATCTTCCGGAGGCTCAACAGCTACAAACCGATTTGGCGACCGCCTTCCGGGCGTTGTTCCTTGATGGTGCGGCCGATGGCCTTGAACCCGTCCAAGCTCTGGCGTTGTTCTATGATTTCAAAGAGCAAACCCCGTTAGGCGCGGACGGGGACTTGATGGTTCGTAAGCTGGTGCGTCGCTTGGTGGATGTGGACCTGCTGGATCAAGCCGCCAGTTTCCTGAAGTATCAGGCCGACAACCGACTGGAGGGGGTGCCCCAGGCGCAGGTGGCAACCGATGTCGCGGTCATCCAGCTGATGAACCGCAAGCCCGAACTGGCGTTGCAGGCGATCAATGAGTCGCGGACCACGATCTTGCCGCCGGCCCTCAACGCTGAACGCCGGCTGGTTGAGGGTAGAGCCTTGATGGGCCTTGGGCGGTTGGACGCGGCGCTAGAGGTGATCGAGCGCGACACCACACCGGAGGGCCGCGATCTGCGCGGCGAGATTGCCTGGAAACAGAAGAACTGGATGATCGCCGGGGCAACTTTCGAAAAGGGATTGGCTGATCGTTGGAAGCGACCCGGGCCGCTGTCGTCTGACGAAGAGGGCAAGCTGCTGCGGATTGGCGTGGCCTATAGTTTGGCCGACGACGACGGCGCGTTGGCGCGGGTGCGAGGCCGCTATGAGAGCTTCTATGATCTGGCACACAACCCCGAGGCTTTGCGGGTGGCGCTGACAGGTCTGCAGGGCGAGCAGCTGCAGGCCAGCGATTTCGCCCGAGTGACTGCCGACACTGAAGTCTTTGCCGGTTGGGTCGCCAAGATGAAGGTGCGGTTCAAACAGCGGCCTGCGCCGATGGGGCCTGTGCGACAGGCTGCGGCTGCGCCGGCGAAGGCAGCGGGCGCGGGACCGCAGAAACAGGCTTCGGCCGCGGCACCGACGAAACCTGCCAAGGGTTAGGCCAGGACTTAACCCGCGCCGCGATGGAAGCTTTCCACCAAGCTGCCGGCCACCAGACGCCAGCCGTCTACCAGTACGAAGAAGATCAGTTTGAAGGGCAGGGACACCACCACCGGCGGCAGCATCATCATGCCCATGCTCATCAGCACGCTGGCCACCACCAAGTCGATCACCAGGAACGGTACGAAGAGCAGGAAGCCGATCTCGAAGGCGCGCTTGAGCTCGGAGATCATGAACGCCGGGGTGACAACCTGGAGCGGGATATCTTCAATGGTTTTGGGGCGTTCGATCTTCGAGAGTTTCACGAAAAGCGCCAAATCGTTGCGGTCGACCTGACTGAGCATGAAGGTCTTGACCGGCCCGCCAGCGGACTCGAAGGCCTGGGGCAATTCGATCTGCTGGTCGAGCAGGGGTTTGATGCCCTCGTCATAGGACTTCTGCAGGGTCGGACCCATGACGATGGCGGTGAGGAACAGCGACAGGCTGATAATCACCGCATTGGGGGGGCTCTGCTGGAGGCCGAGCGCCGTGCGAAGCAGGGACAGCACCACCACGATGCGCACAAAGGAGGTGGTCATGATGACGATCGACGGTGCCAGGGACAGCACGGTCAGCAGACCGATCAGCTGAACCACACGTTCGGTCAAGCCGGCCCCTGAGCCCAGATTGATGTTCACCGCTTGAGCGATGGCGTGCGCCGGGAACACCAAGGCAGCCATGGTGGTCAGCAGGGCAAATCCTGCGGCGCGGCGGATGTCCTCGCTGTGAAATGTTGCACTGAGGTCTTTGAAAAACTTAAGCATTGGGGGTCACCCTTGCTTTGGAGTCACGGGGGAGAACCTGACCCTCGCCCAAGAGCAGAAGCTGTTCGCGGCCATCGCAGGAGATCAGGACGAGGCGCCGGGCCGGATCGAGGATCAGGCTCTCCACGACCGATAGGCGTCGAGTTTTCGCACCGGTGACCAAGCGCGCCATGGCCTCGGGGCCAAATCGGCGCAGAGCGACGGCGGCCAATCCGACCAACCCCAAGGTCAGGATTAGAGCAAACATCGCGCGGGCAAAATCAGCGAAACCCATGATGAGATTTGGGACAGACCTGTCGTCGGACCCAGATGCCGACCTGAATTGCCTATGGCGGCAAGGGTCTTAAGGACCGATTAACCCTATTTCTTCACCTTACCGGCCATGGACATTGGCCAAATTCCGCTGTTCGCAATGCTGCGCGGCAAGCTCAGCTATCTGTCTGAGACGCAACGGCTTATTGCCCAAAACGTGGCCAACGCTGAGACGCCGGGATATCGGCCCCAAGATATGAAACCCTTCAATTTTCAAGCCATGATGCAGGCAGGTCAGGCTGGCGTCACCATGACAACGACCCAGCCGGGACACATTGCGCCTGCCGGCGCGTCGGGCGCGTCCCGGTTTAAGGCCAAGCGGGGGCAGGACTCGGAAACCACCTTGGACGGCAACTCCGTGGTGTTGGAAGAAGAGATGCTGAAGATGTCAGATGCGCGGATCAACTATGACGCAGCCATCGGGTTTTATCAGAAGTCATTGAATTTGTTGCGGATGGCTTCCAGGTCTCCGGGTCGATAGGGAACACTAGATGCCCCAGATCAAGTCGGCGTCGGCCGCCACTCAGACCATTGCCGCCTCTGCCTTGCGGGCCGAGCAGGCGCGGATGCGGATCATCGCGGAAAACATCGCCAACGCCAATTCCACGTCCAAGACCGCAGGCGGCGACCCCTACCGGCGGCAAATTCCGATCTTCAAGCCCTTTCGCGTCGACGGCGGAGAGGGTGTTCGCATGATCAAGGTTGAGCCCGATCGCGGGGCTTTCAAGACCCAGTACGACCCCGGCCACCCGTCGGCCAACGCTCAGGGCTATGTGAAGATGCCCAATGTCGATACCCTGGTGGAGGCTCTGGATATGCGCGAAGCGCAGCGAGCCTATGAAGCCAATCTTAATGTGATCGAGACCGCACGCGCCATGGATATGCGCACGCTCGATCTGCTCAAGAAGTAGGGCCTAAGCCATGATGACCGCGCTCGCCGCCGCTAAGGCCTATGCCGCCGCCCAGAGTCATGGGGTACAAGCACCCGGCACGGGGGCGGCCGCAGAAGGCGGGCTCGACTTCGGGGCTATGGTCAAGAACGCCATGACCGACGTGATGCAATCATCGAAGGCTGCTGAGACCCAGATCGTGGCGCACACCCAGGGCAAGGCTGAACTGGTGGATGTGGCGACGGCGATTTCAGCGGCAGAGACCAGCCTGGAGACAGTGATGGCGATCCGCGATCAGGTGATCAACGCCTATCAAGAGATCATGCGGATGCCGATCTAGAGGCGACCTGATCGACCGCCCTGACGCAATCTAAGAAAGCCTTGCGAGGCACTTCCCGCGTTGCGACCAGGACGTTGTGGCCGGGTCGGTTAAGCACCACTAAGCAGGGCGGCGTCGCATTTCGGGGTGATCGATCAGGATTTGTCGTGCTAGCCAAGACTATGGCTGTTCCTGCGATCACGCTGACCGAAATTTCCGTGCGCTACGCCGAGCGCGTTGCGCTGAGCAAGGTTAGCCTTAGCCTACCGGTCGGCCAGTTCACCGCCCTGGTGGGCGCTTCCGGGTCGGGCAAGACGACGCTGCTGAAAACCATCAATCGACTGGTCCGGCCCGATGGCGGTCAGATCAAGATCAATGGTCAGGACGCGACGTTGACGCCGGCCCACAGCCTACGCCGTCAGATCGGGTATGTGTTCCAGGAGATCGGGCTTTTCCCGCACCTGTCCGTTGCCGAGAATATCGCCATCACGCCCAAGCTGCTCGGGTGGTCGGCGGAAAGGATACAGGCGCGGGTCGCCAATCTGTTGGGTCTGGTTGGGCTTCCGCTCGATATGGGTGCGCGTTTGCCGGCCGAGCTTTCGGGGGGGCAACGACAGCGCGTTGGGGTGGCCCGCGCCCTGGCCGCCGAACCGCAAATCCTCCTCATGGACGAGCCTTTCGGGGCGCTGGACCCTGTGACCCGTGAGGCGCTGGGCCGCGATGTCCGCGCGTTGCATGACCAGCTGTCACTGACCACCGTGCTGGTGACCCATGATATGGCCGAGGCGATCGTGCTGGCCGACCATATTGTAGTGATGAAGGACGCGAGGATCGTGGCCCAGGGCATGCCGAGCGCCCTGGCCAAGGATGCTGATCCCGAGGTCGCCGCGCTGATGGATGGCCCTCGACGCCAAGCGCAGAGGCTGCGCGCGAAATTGGGGGACCAAGTGTGAGCCCAGCCCTGAACACCGCCTTGGCGTCTCTCCCCGATTTTCTAGGATGGCACGTGCTGTTGAGCGCCAGCGCCTTGGGGTTGGGCGTGATGATCAGCTTGCCGCTCGCCGTGGTCGCGACCCGAAGCCCGCGTCTGCGTTGGAGTGTGTTGGCGGTTGCCGGGCTGGTGCAGACGATCCCAAGTCTTGCGTTGCTGGCTCTGTTCTATCCGGTGCTGTTGGCGCTGGCAGCCTTGAGCAAGAGCCTTTTCGGCTTCGGCTTTTCAGCCCTAGGTTTTCTACCGTCGCTGGTGGCCTTGACCATCTATTCCATGCTGCCGATCCTGCGCACCACGATCACCGGCATTTTCGGCGTTGACCCAGCAGTGCGTCAGGCTGCCGACGGGGTGGGCATGACCGTCAATCAGCGTTTGCTGCAGGTGGAGTTGCCGCTGGCCATGCCGGTGATCATGGCCGGTGTCCGAACGGCAGCGGTCTGGACCATTGGTGCAGCGACCCTTTCGACACCGGTCGGCCAGACCAGCTTGGGCAACTACATCTTCTCAGGCTTGCAGACCGAGAATTGGGTCTCGGTGTTGTTCGGCTGCGCCGCCTCAGCGGCCTTGGCCATGATCGTGGACCAACTGCTGGGCCTGATCGAGACCGGTGCCGCCAAGCGGGATCGGCGGCTGGCGATCGCGGGCTGGGCGGGTCTGGTTATCGGTGTCGCCTTGGCAGTGGTCCCGTTGGTCAGATTTGGCCAGCCGGCCAGCTATGTGCTCGGCGCCAAGACCTTCTCAGAGCAATACATTCTGAGCGAGCTTATGGGCGAGCGTCTGGTCAAGGCCGGGGCTCAGGTGAAACATCGGGACGACCTCGGCTCGGCGGTCATCTACCGCGCCCTCGCGGCCGGGGAGCTGGACGCCTATGTCGATTATTCCGGCACCCTTTGGACCAATGTGCTGAAGCGAGAGGACAATCCCGGCCGCAGGCAGGTGCTGACCACCCTGACCCAAGACCTCAAGGCGCGCGACGGCGTCATCGTCTTGGGTTCACTGGGTTTTGAGAACGCCTATGCCTTCGCCATGAAGGGTGACCGTGCCAGAACGCTTGGGATCACCAGTCTGGCCGACTTGGCGCGGGTGTCGCCGGACCTGACGCTGGGTTCAGACATCGAGTTCCTGTCGCGGCCGGAGTGGCGCGCTGTGGACGCGGCCTACGGCTTCAAGTTCAAACGCCAAAGATCCTTTCAGCCCAATTTCATGTATCGCTCGCTAACTGGTGGAGAAGCCGATGTGATCTCGGCCTTCTCGTCGGATGGTCGCATAACGGCGGACAAGCTCACCGTCCTGAGCGATCCCAAAGGTGCATTGCCGCCTTATGACGCGGTGATCTTGATCTCGCCCAAGCGGGCCAATGACCAACGGCTGTTAAAGGCCCTGAGGCCCTTGATAGGGTCGATTTCGGTTGAGGCCATGCGTGCAGCAAATCTCAGCGTCGACCAGGAGGTCGGCAAGCTTAGTCCGGCGCAGGCAGCCAAAAAGTTGGCGCGTTAGACGCCGAAGGTCTTGTCGATCATGGTTGCGGGGGGTGTGATCGGGCCGCCCGCTGACGCGGAGGCCAGCAGAGCCTCGAAGTTCAGGCGGTTAGCCGTCCAACCATTTGCAAGCAAGCCGGGCTTGGTGGGATGTTCGGCCTTGTCCCAAGGCCAGGGCAGGTAGCCGTCGTGACCGCAGTCGGCGGTGAGGGCGACCTCGAACCAGCTCACCTTGCCCTTGGCTGGTGAGTCCGGCTTCAGAGCCTTGGGGCCATAGCGACCGAGTGCACGGGCAGAACCTTTGTCGTTCTTCCAGAGGGCGGCCTCAACCGCATTGCCGGCCGGGAAAGTGTTGGCGAGCACGCTGTCCTTCATGGAACTGACCACGATGATGCGGCGCAGAGCCTGAACCCCGAGGCTGTAATTGGGGTCATCCAGAACATCTTCATTGGCGGCAGCCGCAGCCATGATGGCCGCGTCAAAGGTCGGGACCGTGTAACCCCGCTGGACGAATTTGGTCAGGGTTTCCAGGATCACGCGTGCGCCCAGGCTATGGGAGGCAAACGAGACACTGGCGGCGCTGCGGGCAATGCTTGCCAGGAAATCGGCAAAATAGTGTGCCGTCTTGCGCACGTCGCCCAGCTCGAAGGGATAGTTGATCGGCAGATACCAGTCGCCCGGCCAAAGCACTGGAATGACCAGGTCAAAACCGGCGGCCTGAACGGCACCTGTCAGCGTGGGACCGGCACCGAGCATTTGCTGGCCCAGCACGCCACCGCCCGCCCA
>JANLPK010000192.1:0-12573 GCA_031367205.1 Alphaproteobacteria bacterium | reverse complement strand
CCCATGGTGAGAGCTTCCTGAGCGCCGACCGGGCGGCCGGTGAGGATCATGTCCATGGCGCGGGACCCTCCGATCAGGCGGGGCAGGCGGATGGTGCCGAGGTCAATGAGCGGCACACCCCAGCGGCGGCAGAAGACGCCGAACACGGCATCCTCAGCAGCGACGCGCATATCACACCAGCAGGCGACCTCCAGACCACCGGCCACGGCGTGACCTTCAATGGCGGCGATGACCGGTTTGGAGAGGGCAAGGCGGGTGCAGCCCATGGGGCCAAGATCGCCGGTGCGGTGGACGGGGTTGCCGCGCGCCTCGGCCACGCCCTTGAGGTCGGCCCCGGCGCAGAAGGCGTCGCCGCGGCCCTGAAGAATGGCGACATCGAGGGCGGGGTCGGCGTCGAAGGCCTTGAAGGCGTCATAGAGCAACTGCGCGGTAGGTCCGTCAACGGCGTTGCGGGCGGCGGGGCGCTCAATGGTGATGAGGGCGGTGCGGCCGTGGATTTGCGTGCTGATTGTGGACATGGGCGTGGCTCCAGAGAAGATTTAGGCCAAGGTCGCGCGCGCCAGAGCCAGAAACCCCGCCACATCGATAGTCTCAGCGCGGACGTTGGGGGAGATGCCGGCGGCGGTGCATAGCGTCTCGCCGCCGAGAGTCTTCAGGCTGGAGCGCAGCATCTTGCGGCGTTGGCCGAAGGCGGCGGCGGTGACTTTCTGAAGGGCGTCGAGCAGGGCTGCATCGGGGCGGTCGGGCAGGGGTGTCAGGTGGACGACGGCGGAGGTGACCTTGGGCGGTGGGGTGAAGGCCCGCGCGGGCAGGTCCATGACGATGCGGGCCTGGGCGGTGGCCTGGGTGATCACGGCCAGGCGGCCATAGGCATCTGCACCCGGCGCGGCGACGATGCGTTCGGCGACTTCCTTTTGGAACATTAGGGTCAGGCTGGTGGCCGTGAAGGGGCCGGTCAACCACTTGATCAGCAAGGGTGTGCCGACATTGTAGGGCAGGTTGGCGACGATGGCCGTAGGGTGACCGGCGGCCAGGGCGGTTTCGTCGACGGTTAGCGCATCGGCGAACACGGTTTGCAGGGCACCGTCGGCGGCCAGGGCGAGTTGGCTGAGCAGTGGCTCGAAACGGCGGTCCATCTCGACGGCGATGATTTTGGCACCGGTCTCCAGTAGGGCGCGGGTGAGGCCGCCGGGGCCGGGGCCGACCTCAATGACCCGGTCACCGGGTTGCAGACCGGCCAAGCGGGCGATTTTGCGGGTGATGTTGAGGTCGAGCAGGAAGTGCTGGCCAAAGCCCTTATTGGCCAGCAGGCCGTGCTCAGTGAGGCTGTCACGGAGGGGTGGCAGGTTGTCGAGGCCGCTCATCTGGCCCGACAAGCAGCAATGTCTCGGGCGGCGAGGATGGCGGCGATCAGACTGTCGGGTCGGGCGATGCCTTGGCCCGCAATATCAAAGGCGGTGCCGTGGTCGGGCGAGGTGCGCACGATGGGCAGGCCAAGCGTGATGTTCACGCCGCCCCAGAAGTCGAGCATCTTGACCGGGATCAGGGCTTGGTCGTGGTACATGCAGACCACGGCGTCAAAGCCGGCGCGGGCAGCATCGTGGAACAGGCTGTCGGCGGGATGTGGGCCTGTGACAGCCATGCCTTGGGCGCGGAGGGCCGCGACGGCCGGTGCGATGATCTCGATCTCCTCGCGACCGATGCCGCCGGCCTCGCCCGCATGAGGATTAAGGCCGGCGACGGCGATGGCCGGATTGGCGATGTCGAAATCTCGGACCAGCGCCTGGGCAGTGACTTGGGCGGCGTGGATAATCTTTTCCACGGTGAGGAGGGCTGGAACCTGAGCCAGAGGTGTGTGGACGGTGACGAGGGTCGTTCGCAGACCTTGGACGGTCAGCATCATGATCGGGCCGCGCACGCCGTCATAGGGTGCCGACTGCGTGAGTTGGCCGAGGAATTCGGTATGCCCTGGGAAGCCGAAGCCCGCCTCATAGAGCGGGGCTTTGGCGATGGGGCCGGTGACCAGACCGCCGGCTTCGCCGCACAGGGCGAGCGCGACGCCGGTTTCGATCCATCCGATGATCGCCGGCGCGGCGCGCGCTGACGGCATGCCGGGCTGGGCCGGGGTGGTGAGCGGAAGGTCAAGGACGGGCAGGGCGTTTGGAAAGACTTTGACGGCTTGAGCGGGGGTTTTCACCCGCTCAACGCGGGCGTCGAGCTTAGCCAGGGTGTGGTAATCGCCGATTACCATGAAGCGGGGCCCGGTCGCGCTCAGGGCCCGCCAGGTCTTGACGATGATCTCTGGTCCGACCCCGGCGGGATCTCCGAGGGTCAGGGCCAGTGGTGCAGGATCAGCGGGTCTCAATGGTGGCGGCATTGCGTAGGTCACGCATATAGCGCCGCGCGATCATGCTGAGCTGCTGGCCGTAGAGGCGGCTCTCGATCTGGTCGTGACTGGCCGCTTCCTGCCCGCTGGAGCGTTTGCCGCAGACCGCAAGTAGGTGCAGCCCTGCATTGGTGCGGATCGGTTGGGAGATTTGGCCGACGTCGAGAGTCTCTGCAGCCTGACGGAAAGCCGGGGCGAGGTCCTTGATTTCGGCTTCACCGAGGTCTCCGGCCACGATGCCGTCGGCCTTGGCTGCTTTCGCCTCGAGATCGTCACAGCCTTTGATCTGGCTGCGCAGGGTCAAGAGTTTGGCCTGAGCTGCGGCTTGATCAGCCGCACCGGCGTCCTGCGCCAGGGCCACGGCGGCCTGCTTCAGATTGACCAAGGTTGCACCGGCACCCGACCGCTTGTCGCGGAGATAGATGATATAGACGCCGTCTCGCACCGGGATGGGTTTGGAGAGTTGACCGGGTCGCATTTGCTCCATGGCTGTGTCGACTTCCGGCGGCATTTCGCCCGATGAGATCCATCCGACCTCCCCGCCGCTGGCAGCTGTGGCCGAAGCTGAGAATTGTCGGGCAACCGCTTGAAAAGGCGCGCCTTGTTGCAGTTGTCCTATCAGTTGAGTTGCGCCAGTGGTGGCGGTCTCCATGCCGCCGACCCGGGCCGCATCAATGAACACTTCGGAGATCTGATATTGCGGTTTTGCCGCCGAGGCGCTGACTCGTTGAAGTTGGGCCTTGATCTGATCCTCGCCGATGCGCAACCGCGAGCCATACCGTCCACGTATCCAACGCTGCCAGCTGGACTGGGCGCGGATTTGCACGCGAAGCGTATCGAGCCCGATCCCCTGAGCGGCCATCTGCTTCATGAACAGCTCTTTGGTGACATTGTTTTGTTGGGCCATGTCGCCGATTTCAGCGTCGACCTCTTCATCGGTGGAGATCAGATCAAGCTTCTGTTCTTTGGCAACGCGGTGAAGTTCCTGAAGCTGCAGATGCTCATCCACCAGCCCCACAAGGGCCTCACGCTGGAATTGCGGCAGATTCTGCTCGTTGGGCTGGACGCCGGACGTGGCGATCAGCAGGCGTATGCGCTGGCCCAAGTCGAAGGTCGAGATGATGTCATCATTGACCACTGCAGCAACCGACTCGTTCAATCCCGGCGGCAGTGCCGGTGGGGGCGGGGCCTCCTGGCCATAGGCCATCGTCGGGCCAATGTAAGCCAGAGTGACCGCAAACAGAGCGCCGCAGGAGGCTTTCGGCGAAAACGTCATAGATTTCCTTGGGGAGTGTATGGTCGGGCTGGAGTGATGACCGCGCCGGAATCGTCGCGCAGAACCGTTGAATCTAGTGAGCATATAGGGGCCCACCCAATGTGGCGAGCGTGAGGCGGACATTCAGGGACTCGGTCTTGCCGAGGCGTCCAATGACCACATCCTCGCGGCGATATACGATATCAAGTCGCGTGCATTCGTCGCGGTAGACGACCCCGAGATCGCGGATAACCCAACCGTTCTGGGCGATGTCGCGATTGCCGTAGGCGGTCAAACCCCAGTGTTGCGAGACATAGACCTCCCCGCCGACGTCGATATTTTCCACCGGCACGCCGGCGGGTGTTGCGCGATCCCGCAGATAGCGGAAATAGCCGTTGCCGCGTTTGAGGAAGATGTTGGCACCCGCCTCGGCGCGTTCGAGGGCGTAGTTCTCGCCGTTCACCCGGGCTCGGGTGAAGAGCGAGACCCCAGCCATGGGCTGGGCATCGGCGGCCACAATCCAATCAGATGCCTTTCGCGCCAAACCGCTGGTGGTGGAGAAGATATCATTGTCGGAGTCTCGGAAACTCCGCCCGATCAGCAGGCTGGCTCGGCGTCCGTCATCCCAAAGCACGCTGGCACGTCCGCCGACATTGGCCCGCACGCCGTCCTCATAGAGGTCGTGGCCCGGGAACTTGTTGGGCCGGAAGAGGTCGGTTTCGTCGAACTCGAAGGAGACGGAGTCCTCATTCAGATAGACTGGCCTGCCCCCCGCCGCGACCCCAACCCGGATCTGCCGAACGCGCGGAGAAAGAACCAATTGTCCAACAGGTTCAAGGATTAAGGTCGATGTTTGGAGGCGTTTTACAAAGGGCCAAGAAAGGTCGGCGCCGGTTGAAATCAAGCCGCGAGAGATTGACTTCGAATTGCCTGATATTCCATTGATATCATTCAGACTATAGGCGTCAAATCGAAGGTCGACGAAGGGTGAAAAGCGAATGCCGGCATTGCTGGTCAAGGTCGCGCGCCAGTCGGCCTCCCCAGTGGCTCTGCGGCTATCGAGGCCTGGGAGATTCAGCGCCTGTTTCTCGGGTGACTGATCACGGGTCAGTGCGACGGCCGAACCCAACAAACGCAGGCGACCGCCCAACACGTTGGCGTTCGGTTCCCAGCGCGCCTCAATCAGCGGGGCCACCAGGGGGAAGGTTCGATCATTGTCACCGGGCCGAAGCCCCTGGATACTGAACGCAGCCACGGAAAACCAGGAATTCTGGTCCTGCCGGGTGGCGTATCCCTGGCTGATCAGCCGTCGGTCGTCGGCAATGTAGGGGCCGCGGGCAACGTAGACATCCCCGATCTCATACTTGTCGAAGATGAGCTTGTCGGAGGTGCGTTCTGCGGTGAACCCCCAGCGCCACTTCTCATTGATCGCAAAGGCTCCGGAGGCCAGGAGGTAGCTGCGGGTGGTGTCCGCACCAAAGGCCTTCCCTTTGCCGTCAAAGTCGGTGTCCTGAGTGAAGCCGAACCGAGCTTCTAGGGCACCGGAGTGGGTGCGTTGGCGATATGCAGCATTAAGAAATGGGTTAACTTTCGTGTTAATTTGAGGGCTTATCGTCAAGTCTGAATATCTCGACAGCACCTGAACATAAGGCTGTTCATAGGACAGACCGCGACGATTTGAACCGCCGATATTCGGCGGCAGGAAACCAGACTTGCGCACCGCCTGAGGATCGGGATGCCAGAAGACCGGCAGATAGAGGACCGGCACGCCGAGAATCTGGACTGTGGCGTTCTGGTAGTAAACGACCTGGTGGACCTTATCCTGGATGACCTTGTCGGCCTTGATCGACCAGCTGGGTTTTTTGGCGCTGCCGTCCGGCGCGCAGATGTCGCAGGGCGTGTAGATGGCCCGATTGAGTTCGGTGATGTTGGCGTTGCGCCGCACAGCGATGGCAGCGGCCATCTTGGTGTTGGGTTCCATCCGGGTGGCGAAGCCCTGGATCACCCCGACCTGCATCTGATCGTCGAGAACGATATGATCTGCATAGTCGACGCTGCGGTCGGCATTGATGATCTGGACGTGACCTGTGGCGCTCATCGTTCCACGCGTTTGATCATAGACCAATTCGTCGGCGCGGATTGTGCGACCTTGGTAGCGCACTTCGACGCCGCCCCTTGCCGTCGTGATGCTGCTCTTGTCGTCTCGGATCAGCAGGTCGGCCTCGAGGTAGAGCTGGCCTTCCCGAAGTCCGTCGCCGGTGGCGATCCGCGCGGGGGGTTGTCCGGGCATCGGGTCGGCGGCGACGCAATGTCCCGCCCACGACAAAACCACGAGCGCCACGCTCGCGAGCAGACCGCGTTTTGCCGAGGGTCTACGCCCGCTCGAACTCATCAAACTTCCTACTGACGCGCCACCCAGCAGGGATAGCGCGGTCGCCAAACGATTCAACCGTCTTCGGTGTAACAGAGCAGGGTCAGTCCTGACAGCATCGCAATGAGCGGCGGTGCCCAGGCCGCGAGGGACAGGGGAATGATACCTGCGCCTGCTAAGGCCCCGGAGAACTGATTGAAGAAGAAGAACACGAAGCCGACGGCAACTCCGGCTCCTGCCAGGCCGCCAAGTCCGCCCAATCGCACCAATCGCAGAGAAAATGCAGCAGCCAGGATCGACATGGCGGCGAACAGGAACGGGGTCGCCAACAGTTGCTGAAAGCGCAACTGATAGCCGCTGGCGCTAAATCCGGCTTGTTCGGTTTGCTTGATGGCGCTGGGCAGCCGCCAGAAGGCTATGGCCTCGGGGGCTGAGAACCGCTCCATCGCCGACTCCGCGTCCAGGCCGGAGCGAATCGATAGGGACTCTGAACGCACCGAGCTTTCGCCGGCCGAGGCCTCGCGAACATCGGTCAGGCGCCAGAACCCAGGTTCGAGCCTAGCCTCCGCAGCCTCCAACCGGCGTTTGAACTGCGGCAGACCCTTGGCGTCCTTTTGGTAGATGAACAACGAGACCCCCCGCAGGCGCACCGTCCTTTGGGAGGCGTCGCGGGACTTGGCGTGGATGACGATGAGGTTGCGATCATCCCCCTGGCGCATCCAAACCTCCTTGGGTGCATCGGTGAGGTAGTTGTCCATCAGGCTGGCACGGTCGGTTTCGAACCGGGCGCTGAGGACCGCAGCTGCCGGATTAAACAGAGTGATCGTCAGCAGGCCTGCGATAAAGGCGGCCGACGCCGAGGGCAGAATGAAACGCCAAGCCGAGACACCAGCCGCGCGCATGGCCACCAGCTCACTGGCCCGGTTCATGCCAACATAGGCGCTGATCCCGCCACCCAGAAAAACGAAGGGCAGGAGCAAGAGAATGAGGGCTGGGGCCTTAAGGAGGGTCAGTCCGAAGAGTTGTGCCACCCCGACATCGGCGCGAACGCCGACGGAGCGCGATAGGTCCACAAACTGCACCAATAGGATCACAGCGGAGATCACCGCCAAGGCGGAGCCAACGCCTGCGAACGTGCGGCTGAGCACATATCGTTCGAGGCGCCCGATGCCGATCATGCCGACCTCAGGGGACCAAAGGGGCGGGTCGTCCCCTTGCGGCGGATATCGATGAAGCGGGACACCGGCTGACGAAAGAGGCCGCGCAAGGCCCACGCCGCGCCGAGCACCGGGACGGCATACTGCAGGATGTTGAGCCAGGGCGAGCCCTCGCTCATCGCCTCGACGACGAAACCGATGATCCGCAGGATCGTCGCACCTGCAGCGATGGCGGCAATGCGTCGGCCATATCCCAGCCGCGAGAAACCTCCGCCGATGATGGCAAGCAGGGCCAAGCACATGAAGGTAACGTTGTAGATCGGCGTTGACAGCCGGGCATGTCCCTCGGCCAGCAGCTTGTCGTAATTCTGCTTTTCCCAGACCTGGGTTAGATCTGGGAACAGAAGTTCATGGAGGTAGCGATCCGAGGGCTTGTAGTGAACCAACTCGCTGGAATCGACCAGGTTGGATAGCTCGAAGGGGTAGTCATCGAAGGATAGGAAGTTCAGCACCCCGGTTTTGGAGAATTTCTGAGTGGAGCCTTTGTGCATCAGCAGAACCGGGTTGGCCCCGCGCTTGATCATGCGGCCTTCATCGGCGGTGTAGATGGTGGCTTGGCCGTCGTCCTGGGCTTGGTAGATGAAGAGGTTGTGGATCAGTCCGCCGCTGTCGATGGACTGGGCGTAGACGGTCAGGCCCGGCGAGGGTTCGGTGAACTCACCGGGGCGAACTAGGGTCGAGGCGAGATCGGTTCTCACCTCATAGAGGACCTCGCGCATGGACCGGAGGGCCGCAGGCTGGACCCAGAGGTTGAGAACCAGCGCCAGCACGGCGACAGACGAGGCCAGGCGTATCGCCGGCGACATCACCCGCCAGCGGCTCATGCCGCCCGCAAAGCAGACCACGATCTCCTGATCCACGTGTAGTCGATTGAGCGCCACTAGCGCAGCCACGAAGAGCGCTATGGGCATGACCATGTTGACCAGTTGCGGCATGGCCAGCAAAGTGACTTCCAGGAACACCAAGGCGCTTTGGCGTTGTCGGACGATCAAATCGAGTTGGGTAAGGCTGGTCGACAGCAGGGCAACCGCCGTCAAGGCCAAGGTTGCCATGACAGTCGGGCCAAGAAGCTGGCGGAGCAGGTATCGGTCGATCAGGCGCATGTCGAAGAATTTAAGTCCCCGCAGGCGATTTGGCGCGCCCAGGAAGCGAACCTGCTCTAAATCATGGGTCGCCGCGCCGCACAACAAGGCGATGTGTTCATTGCCGCTAAAGTGGCCCTGGCGGGTCGAGATTTGAGAGAAACCGATGCTGATCGAATTTGTCGCTCCGACGGCTGCACTGCCGGACAAGACTGTCCTGGCCATCGTGGTTTTTGAGGGCCAGGGTCCCGAGGTCGAGGGCGGGGCCTTTGCGCGGGCCGTCGCCGCCAGCCGGTTCACCGGAGCCAAGGGTCAAATCCTCGATGTGCTGGCACCGCAGGGATTTGAGCGGGTGCTGTTGGTGGGGGCAGGGAAAGCTGACGGTTTTGATGCCATGGGGGCCGAGACGGCGGCGGCCACGGCGTTTGGTGCGATCAAGTTGAGTGGCCTGCGCACGCTGCGGATCAAGCTGCCGGTCGATGACGCGATGATGGCGGCCCGAGCGGCGCTCGGGGTTCGCTTGGCGGCCTACCGGTTTGACAAGTATCGGACCAAGGAGCCTGCGGACAAGAAACCCTCGATCAGCAAGGCCGAAATTGCGTGTGGGAGTGTTGACGGCGCATTGAACGCTTTTGCCCCGCTGGCCGATTTGGCCGATGCCATTAGCTTCTCCCGTGACCTAGTTTCTGAACCGCCGAACATTCTTTTCCCCGTGGAATTGGCGACGCGCGTCAAGGCCCTTGAACGGCTGGGTCTTGAGGTCGAAATCTTGGGCGAGGCCGAGATGACCAAGCTGGGGATGGGGTCATTGCTGGGCGTCGGCCAGGGCAGTGTCCGCGAGAGCCAACTGGTGGTGATCACGTGGAACGGAGCTGGTGACCCCAAGGCTCAACCGGTGGCCTTCATCGGCAAGGGGGTCTGCTTCGACACCGGCGGCAACAGCCTGAAGAGTGCTGCGGGCATGGAGGGCATGAAAACCGACATGGGTGGGGCTGCCGCCGTCACCGGCCTGATGCACGTGCTGGCGAGCCGGAAGGCCAAGGTCAATGCTGTTGGCGTGCTGGGCGTGGTGGAGAACATGGCTGACGGCAATGCCCAGCGGCCCGACGACGTGGTGACTTCGATGTCGGGTCAAACCATCGAGGTGCTGAACACTGATGCCGAGGGGCGCTTGGTTCTGGCCGACGCGATTTGGTATTGCCAAGACCGGTTCAAGCCGAAATTCATGGTCGATCTGGCGACACTGACCGGGGCGATCATCACCTCGCTGGGCAATGACGTTGCGGGCCTGTTCAGCAACAATGATGAGCTTTCGGGCAACCTGTTGGCGGCTTCGGAAGCCACCGGTGAGCCGCTGTGGCGGATGCCGCTGCCACCTCAATACGACAAGAAACTAGACTCACCGATCGCCGATATGAAGAACATCGGGGACGCCGCCGGGGGATCAATCACGGCGGCCCTATTCATCCAGCGGTTCGTGAATAACGTGCCCTGGGCGCACATGGACATCGCCGGGACGGCTTGGAAAAAGGGCTCCACCGTGCCGACGATCCCCGAAGGTGCCACCGGATATGGCGTGCGACTGCTGAACCAGATGGTTGCCGACAAGTACGAGGACTAGTGTGCTGCATTGGGCGCTGCTGCACAGCCCGTTGACCGGGCCCGCGGTCTGGGACAGTTTGGCACGCGAAGCGCGGCGGCATGGGATCGAGACCCAGGTCCTGACCATGCCGGATTTGTCGGTGATCGATCCTCCCTTTTATTGGAGGATCGCGGCGGATCTTGCGCGCCAGATCGAAGGCTCGACCAATTTGATTGTGCATTCTGGAGCCGGCGGGCTGGCGGCTTGCCTGGCCGCGACCTGCGCCGGGAACATCAGCCAAGTGGTTTTTGTCGATGCCATATTGCCGCACCCCAATCGCAATTGGTTTGCAACGGCCAATGCGAGCTTCGCCGAGCGGATCCGGTCAATGGTGACCGACGGCATGGTGCCCAGTTGGGACCGATGGTTTCCGGAAGGCGCGTTGGCAAACTTGATCCCAGACCATGCCGACCGCAAGCGCTTCATACGAGAGCTGAAGCCGGTTCCGGTGGCCTTTCTGGATGAAGTTGCACCGGGAACTGAGCTCGACACTCTGAGCGGCTGGTCCTACCTGCGGATATCCAAAGTCTATGAGGATGAGGCCAAGGCGGCGCGCCACCTAGGTTATCCGACCCTGAGGTTGGATCTCCACCATTTGGCGATGATGACCCATCCGGCAGAGGTGGTGGCGGCATTGCGAAATCTGGTGCGGGGTTAGACGTGTCCGAACCCAAATGCGAGGTCTGGTTCTATCATCTGGAGCGCACCGGCCTGGATCAAGCCTTACCGGAACTGCTTGAGAAGACCCTGGCTCGTGGGTGGCGAGCAATGGTGCGGACGACGGCAGTAGAGCGCATTGAGCACTTGGACGGCTGGCTCTGGAGTTACCGCGATGAGAGTTTCCTACCGCATGCGCCGGTGGGTGAGCCCGGTGAGGCGCGCCAGCCCATTCTGCTGACCACCGGGGATGAGCGTCCCAATGAGGCGCAAGCCCTGTTTCTCCTAGATGGCGCAGAGGCCGGCGAGCTGGCGGCGTTCACGCGCTGTGTGGTGCTGTTCGACGGCGGTGACGAGGATCAGTTGGCCCGGGCGCGCAGCCAATGGAGCGCCACAAAAGCGGCGGGATGGCCTGTCAGCTATTGGAAACAGCAAGCGCGGGGCTGGGAGAAGCAAGCATGAGATACCAGGTCCTGGGCTTGGCGTTGGCTTTGGCGGGATGCACCAGTGGTCAAGACACTCGGCCTCCACCGATCCGCGCCATGCCGCCGATTGCCGTTGCCCCGCACCCCGATATTCCAGGCTTGCCGCAATGCGATGCCGACAAATATCAAAACCTGATCGGTCACTCTCGGTATGAGATCCCGGTGCCGGTCTATCCTGCCCTACAGCGGGTGGCCTGCACGAGCTGCGCGGTAACGATGGATTACAGTCCCCGGCGGTTGAATTTCTTCTATGACGCCGAGACGGGATTGATCAAAGAGGTCAAGTGCGGCTGAGGGGGGATTGCCCTCACCCCTTGGGCACCAGCATCTGAAGCACCTGTTGGTCCTGAGGAATCAGGGCTGAGGCAGTGACGATGAAGGGCAGTTGCGCAGCCTGAGCAGCCGCAAGGCCGGCACTGCCCGACGCGATGACCAATGCCAAGCACAAGGTTCTCTGGGTCTTGGAGAGTTTCACTACGCAGCTCCCGTCACCGATTTGTGACAGGACGATAGCAAACTTGGCTCAGAAGTGAAGGGTCAGAATTCCATCGTCGGTTGCCGATGATCTTAGTATCTGCGCCACTCGTAGTGACAGTTGTGCTTGGCATTGATCTTGGCGACCTGACGACCGGTAAGGCCGCCGACGCCCGCGCCAATGATCGCGCCTCCGGTCTTGTTGTCGTGGCCAGCGATGGCGCTGCCCACGAGGGCACCACCGAGTGCGCCAACAATGGTGCCGGTATTGGCCGCGTGTTGGGGATTGCGGCAGACCCAAACCTTGTGGGTGCGGTGGCGCGCATCGGCCACCGTCGGCACCGTGGCTGTCATCAATGCGGACAGGGCAAGGACGGATGATATGAGAAGCGTGCGCATGTTTGGGCTCCATAGACGCGTGTGACAGCACAACTCATCACCCCTGCGAAGGTTGCATCTATTCGCTGTTTGCAGCCGCTTTAGGCGTTTTCCTTCACCGCCTCATAGACCTCGACAGCGTCCAACCACTCCTGCTCGGCTTGGTCGAGTTTGGCTTGGGCGGCTTGGCGTTGACGGCCAAGGTCGGCGGCTTTGGCGGGGTCTTTGGTGAAGACGGTGGGGTCGGTGAGGGCAAGGTCGAGCTTGGCGACGGTGTCGGTGATGCGAGCCAGCACGACTTCGGCAGCTTCAGCGCGGCGGCGGGCAGGACCGCTGGGGATCTTGGGCTTGGCGATGGGTTTGGGTGGAGGCGGCGGCGCAGCGGCTTGGGCGATCTGGCTGGGTCCCTTGGCGGCCTGGCGGGCGCGCTCAATGACCAGCTTGGCGTAGTCGTCCATGTCGCCGTCGAAGGGCACGATGGTGCCGTCACCGGCAAACCACAGGCGGTCGGCCACCAGCTCCATCAGTGAGCGGTCGTGGGTGATCAGGATGACCGCGCCGTTATAGCGGTTGAGCGCATCTAGCAGGGCTCGGCGGCTGTCGATGTCCAGATGGTTGGTGGGCTC
>JANLPK010000077.1:0-7441 GCA_031367205.1 Alphaproteobacteria bacterium | reverse complement strand
GGCCTTGGCCACCGACTCTTGTTTTGCCGAAAGCGCCAAGCGCAGATCGACCGCGCGATCATCTTCCGTCAGGAGGGTGACGCGGGTAAACGCTGTGGGGCTTTCCCAAACCAACCGCGACCACTGCGGGGTTTCTCGGGTTACGCGCACAGCGCGGTTGGTGACAGTGACCCGCTCGATATGCCGACCTGACGCATAGCTCACCATGAAAGCCACCAGGATCGCTACCACATCCAGGCCTAAGAAAATCGGCACCAAATAGGCACCCATCGCCAGAAAGACCGCAGCGCTGGCGCAATTGAGGACGGTCACCACCGAAATCAGGATGATAAAGCCGCGCTCTGACAACGACCGATGAGGTCGCAGCTCAGCGTCCATAAAGATCAGGTCGTCCATGCGCCTGGGCGCTCCGCGAAAATCGGACCTGACATAGTGCTAGGCCAAAGGCAGCCTTTGCGAAAGGCCCGATGCGCGGCATGGTCTGGTCATGCCTAAGCCTGCCCCAAAACCGCGCAAGACGCTGAGCCCTGCCGAACGCGCCCGCATGGAAGAGCTGTTCTCCCGGTTCCTGTCCGCGTCCGACGATCCGCGCACCGAGCTAAACTATTCCAGCCCCTACACCCTGGTCACGGCGGTGGCGCTTTCAGCCCAGGCCACCGACGTCAGTGTGAACAAGGCCACCGCCAAGCTGTTCGCCGTGGCTGATACGCCTCAAGCCATGCTGGCGCTTGGTGAAGAGGGCCTGATCCCGTTGATTTCGTCCATCGGTCTCTTCCGCACCAAGGCCAAGAACGTGATCGCCGCAGCCAAGATCTTGGTAGACCAGCACGGTGGCGAGGTTCCTCTCAACCGCGCCGACCTTCAAGCCCTGCCCGGCGTCGGTCGCAAGACCGCCAGTGTGGTGTTGAACGAACTGGATATCGAGCCCGCTATCGCGGTCGACACCCACGTGTTTCGGGTGGCCCACCGGCTGAGGCTCTCGGCGGGCAAAACCCCCGACCAGGTGGAGGCTGACCTGATGGCGATCGTGCCGGGCCCCTATCTCACGCGGGCTCACCACTGGCTGATCCTGCACGGGCGTTACACTTGCGTTGCGCGCAAGCCCAAGTGCGAGGACTGCGCCTTGGCCGATCTCTGCCCGTCGCGCGCCACGCCGGACTAGGGGTTAGCTATCCGGGCTGGAATCTCGATGTCGCAAATGGTGAAGTCAGCGCCTTTCGCCCGGCGCATTTTATGGACCAGCGCCTTAAGACCGGGACCGTGGGTGTCCATGATTTCGACCCTAGGCGGGCTGTCCAGGTCCGAGGCCACCCTTACCTGCAACATCTTGTCCGGATTGCTCGGCGGTTCGCCGACGTTCATCGCGCGCACCACATCCCGTCCAATCACCACCCGCCCCCAGACCGTATAGTCATGGTCCAGCCGCCGTGCCGCATCGCGCATGAAGAAGATCTCTGAGTTTGCGGTGCCGGGATCGGCTTGTCGGCCCATCCCGACAACACCGGGACAATAGACGCCCCAGCCCCGAAGCTTGCGGTCGGGGCTGCGCGCTGCCTCAGCTAGGGATACCGCCTCTACGGGGGTGGCGCCGACAAACCCTTGTTGGCCGTCACCGGCTTGCCGAACCGGCACGAACTGATCGGGTGTAATCCGGAAAGTGAACTCGGGCGGCAGATCAGGGTGGCTCGAGGCCCCGCCGTCGCGATTGTTGGGGTTGCCGGTCTGGTCGACAAAGTGATCGATCACCCGATGGAACTGCAGGCCGTCATAGACCCCTTCTCGCGACAAGAGTCTGACGCGCGCCACCGCCAGGGGTGCCAAGGCCGGGGCCATCTCAACAATGATCCGCCCTTTGGTCGTTTCAATGATCAGTGTGTTTTCGGGGTTTAGCGCGCGCCAAATCGGGGCAGGCGCTGCCGCGGTCAGGCCCAGAACGACAAAAGCGGCGGTGAAAATCTTCAGAAGCATAAGCCCCTTTCTGATCCTCGCCGCCGCTTTCACCAAGCCCCGTGAGGGGCTCGTACTAAGCTGGGGGTTCACTACAAGGCCGAGCTTGTAACGGATTCGGACCATCTGTCGCCTACTATTTTCGCCTTGAGGGGGAATAAGTCACTTTCTTCCGCCCATTTTGGTCACGCCCGGAAACGGGCGCTCGGTAGAGTTGCCAAGTCTACAGTAACGCTTTGGCGCATCGCATCTTGGGTGAACGCGAGTCAGGTGATGCGCTTGACACTTACGGGATCACTTGCCGGAAAGCCCTCTTCAAGGCCTTCATCCAACAATGCTTCTTGACGATTTTCGGCGAGAGCTGCCTTGTCGGCAAGCTGGTCGATGATCTGATCCCCGACCAACGGGTGCTTAGCCCTGCGCGTGTGGGCGACTTCAACATGTCGGTCGGCCAGCTTTGGGCGCCCTTCGACCGCTGAGTCTGCGGCGGCACCGCCCGACCCGTGGCTAAAGGCTCGATCGGGCGTCGAATCTGACTTGGATTTGGACATTGGCTGGTCTCCGTTGGGCTCTCGCTAAGACCTTCCTAACGCCCGTTCTCAAGAAGAGGTTGCCACGTTGGCTGGCCAACCCTGCGCATTTCGTAAGCGGATGCCGCTGACATGCAGGCTAGATGACCAGACTCCCCTCAGAGGCAAGAGACTATCTACCCCTCGCAATTCCACCCCTTCCATTGCCAATCGGGACGGCGTGATCGTTAGGGCCTCTCGGCTCTTGGGGATCACAATGCGTTTCGAGACCCACATCCCGGCATCATCAAGGGGCTGGAATGTCTCATCCGGCAATTCATATCGATAGAGAATGGCAGTCGAGATTCGCTCCAACCAGGCTCGTTCCACATAGGCAATCATGCGCGACGTCCCCGGCGGGAACCACTTGGCCAAATCTTCCGCGCTCGTCGTCTGTTTTGGTGTCAGCAGGATCCGGGGGCAATCTCTCGGGAAGAGGTAGAGGCTCTGCCAAGCCTCCTCAATAGCCCAAACCAGGGGTCCGTTTAGCCAATCCATTCCCGGCTCCCGTCTCGCTGGGATCTGCACCGGGCGGGGCTGGAACGTGGCAATGTCTGAGTCACCACTGAAGTGAAATAGCCGCATGGTTGATCTATCCCGCACCGCGCTGCGTTGCTCAAGCGCGGCTTTGCCTGTAGTCACCCGCGCGAAACCCTCGCGAAAGACCCTAAATGTCCGAACGCTACGATGTCGCCGCCATCGGCAATGCCATTGTCGATGTGATCGCCACGGCCGATGACGCCTTCCTGGCCGCTGAGGGCATGGACAAGGGTGCCATGATGCTGATTGATGAGGTGCGCGGTCGCGATCTCTATTCGCGGATGGCCCCTGGCGTGGAGACCTCTGGCGGCTCTGCCGGTAACACCATCGCCGGTGTGGCCAGTTTCGGCGGTCGCGCGGCCTATCTCGGCAAGGTCGCCCCTGACCAATTGGGCGATGTCTTCGCCCACGACATGCGTGCCATTGGAGCCTATTTCGACACCCCGCCGCTGGTCGGCGGCCCCGCCACCGCGCGCTGCCTGATCAATGTGACCCCGGATGGCGAGCGCACCATGTGCACCTATCTCGGGGCCTCTACCGAGTTTACGGCTGATGACGTTGATCCGAAAGTCATCGAGGCCGCCACGATCGTCTATCTGGAGGGTTATCTGTTCGACGCGCCGGCCGCCCGTCGCGCCTTCGCCAAGGCCGCAGGCCTGGCCCGCGCCTCGGGGCGACAAATCGCCATGACGCTTTCCGATGGGTTTGTCGTCGAACGCCACCGCGAAGGCTTGCTCGCCTTTCTGGAAACCCAAGTCGATCTCGTGTTTGCCAACCATACCGAGGCCATGGCGTTGTTCCAGACCGATAGCTTCGAAACCGCCCTCGAGGGCTTCCGTGGCAAAGTGAAAATGGCCGCCGTCACCCGTGGCGCCGAAGGATCGGTGATCGTCCGGGGCGATGAAACCGTTTCCGTGGACGCTTTTCCCGTAGCCAGGGTGGTTGATACCACCGGAGCCGGGGATCAATACGCCGCCGGTTTCATGTTCGGACTTGCGAAAGATCGTTCGCTTAAGATCTGCGGCCGGCTCGGCAGCCTTGCGGCATCCGAGGTGATCTCCCACTACGGGCCACGGCCTCAGGTTCACCTGAGGGACCTAGCCTCGCAGCAAGGACTTTAGAAATGGCACGCACCGCCACCGTCGCCCGCAATACCAAGGAAACTCAGATCGAGATCAGCCTAGATCTCGACGGTACCGGCGTCTCCGACATCGCCACCGGTATCGGCTTCTTTGATCACATGCTCGACAGCTTCGCCCGGCATGGCGGCATCGACTTGAAGGTCCGCACCGTGGGTGATCTGCACATCGATTTTCACCACACGGTCGAGGATACCGGCATTGTGCTCGGACTGGCCGTTGCCAAGGCGCTGGACGGTTTCAAGGGTATTCGCCGGTTCGGTCACGCCTATGTGCCGATGGACGAAACGCTCACACGGTGCGCGATCGACCTCAGCAACCGCGCCTACCTGATCTGGAAGGTGGCCTTCAAGACCCCGAAGATCGGCGACATGGATACCGAGTTGTTCAAGGAGTTTCACCACGCCTTCGCCATGAACTGCGGGGCCTGCGTGCACTTGGAAACTCTCTACGGCGACAATTCCCACCATATTGCCGAGAGTGGGTTTAAGGCCCTGGCACGCGCTTTGCGAACCGCCGTTGAGCTAGACTCCAAGACGGTGGGCCAGGCAGCCTCTACCAAGGGCGTGCTTTAGGGGTGCAGACGCTCGCCTTGATCGACTATGGGTCGGGCAATCTTCGCTCGGCTGAAAAGGCACTAATCCGCGCCGCTCAGGGTCATGTGCAAATTCATGTGACCAGCGATCCGGAAGTTATCTTGGCAGCTGACCGCATTGTCTTGCCCGGCGTCGGAGCGTTCGCGGCCTGCATGCGAGCCTTCCAAGCTAGGCCCGGTCTGGAAGCGGCCATGACGGAGGCTGTCCAGATGCGCGGCAAGCCGTTCCTGGGCATCTGTGTCGGCATGCAGCTGGTGGCCACTCGGGGCCTGGAATTTGGGGAAACCCCAGGTCTGGACTGGATCGCCGGGGACGTGCGCCGCATCACCCCCGACAACCCGGCGGCCAAGGTTCCCCATATGGGCTGGCACGAGCTCGTAGAGCCCCGCGGACCGCCGATGATCGCACAGGTCACAACCTCGCCGATGTACTTCACCCATTCCTTCGCCTTCTATCCGAGCGACGAACACGATGTCGCCGCATGGGTCGACCATGGGGGCTTGTTTCCGGCCGCCGTGGCCAAGGGAAATGTCGCCGGGGTGCAGTTTCACCCCGAAAAATCTCAGAGCGCCGGGCTTGCCCTGCTGGCTCGGTTCCTGGAGTGGCAACCGTGATTCTCTATCCCGCCATCGATCTGAAGGATGGCCAATGCGTACGAGTGGTGCGCGGCGATCTGAACGACGCCACCATCTTCAACGCATCCCCGGGTGACCAGGCCAAGATATGGGCGGAGGACGGGTTCCACTGGATCCATGTGGTCGATCTGAACGGTGCCGTGCAGGGCAAGGCCATCAATGAACGGGCCGTGGAAGCGATCCTTGAGGCCGTCTCGATCCCGGTTCAGCTCGGTGGCGGTATTCGATCGCTGAAAGACGTGGAACGTTGGATCGAGGCGGGCGTGTCGCGCATCATCTTGGGCACGGTTGCGGTGACTCAGCCCGATATCGTGCTTGAAGCCGCTCGCCTCTGGCCTGAGCAAATTGCCGTCAGTGTGGATGTCCGCGAGGGCAAGGTCGCCACCCAAGGTTGGACCGAGAGCTCCGACCTCGACGCGGTCACCGTGGCCAAGCGGTTCGAGGACGCCGGTGTCGGGGCGTTGATCATCACCGACATCGACCGCGACGGCACCGTCATGGGCTTCAATGTCGAAGCCTTCGGGGCCATCGCCGATGCGGTTGCCATCCCGGTAATCGCCGCCGGCGGGTTGGCCAGCGTCGACGATATCATTCGCTTGATGGCCCACAAAGGAACCCCCATCGCCGGGGCCGTGCTAGGCCGGGCGCTCTATAACGGCGCGATCACCGCCGCTGAGGCCCTGAAGGTCGCAGTCTGATGTTGCGGGTTCGCGTCATTCCTTGTCTGGACGTCAAGGACGGCCGGGTGGTGAAGGGGGTAAACTTCCTGGCCCTGCGAGATGCCGGAGATCCCGTCGAGCAAGCCACCGCCTATGACGCCGCCGGAGCCGACGAGCTGATGTTCTTGGATATCACAGCCAGCCACGAGCGACGCGGGGCAATCCTCGACGTCATCGCGCGCACAGCGGATGTCTGCTTTATGCCGCTCTCGGTCGGGGGGGGCATTCGCCAGGTCGAGGACGCCCGGCGGTTGCTGTTGGCCGGTGCCGACAAGATTTCGGTCAATACCGCGGCTGTGGAAAACCGCGACCTGATCAGCGCCTGCGCTGATGCTTTCGGATCCCAAGCCGTCGTTGTGGCCATCGATGCCAAGCACGGGACCGCTCAGTCTGGCTCCGGCGGCCGCAATGACGGCTGGCAGGTCTATACTTACGGCGGTCGTACCGAGACGGGGCTAGACGTCGTCGAATATGCGATCGATGCTGTTCGGCGTGGGGCCGGCGAAATCCTGCTGACCTCCATGGATCGGGACGGTGCCAAGTCCGGCTACGATCTAGCCCTGCTGAAGGCCGTGACAAATGCCGTCAGTGTTCCAGTGATCGCCTCCGGGGGTGCGGGCAACGCGCGCCACATGGTAGAAGCGGTTTTGCAAGGCGGTGCCGACGCCGTCCTAGCCGCCTCGATCTTTCACTTTGGGGAGGTATCCATCGGCCAGGTGAAAGCCGCCATGGATCAAGCCGCCATTCCCGTGCGCCTGACGGAGACTGTTGCATGAGCCGCTTTTCCGAGGTCCTGGAGCGCCTGTCAGCCACCATCGAAAGCCGCAAGGGCGCTGACCCCAAGAGCTCCTATACCGCCCAGCTGTTGTCTGACGGCGTCGAGCGCGCTGCCAAGAAACTGGGCGAGGAGGCCATCGAGGTCGTCATCGCTGCCGTCGGTCAGGATCATGACGGAGTGACCGCCGAAAGCGCTGACCTGATCTACCACTTCCTGGTCACCCTGACCGCCGCGGGCGTGTCCTTAGACGAGGTCGCACAGTGCCTCGAAAGCCGTGAGGGTCAGTCGGGCCTCGAAGAAAAGGCATGGCGGAGCGCCCCGTCTTAGGGTTTGTTCTCAAGACTTCGCTGGGAGGCCCCAAGACATGCTGCGCGCAGTCCTACTGACCACCGCACTGCTTATCGCCACGTCGCCTAGTCATGCCGCCGAACCAGGCTGGGCCCACTACGGCGGCGACGCGGGCGGTCAACGCTATTCCCTCGCCGCCCAGATCAATGTCGGCAATGTCTCGCGCCTGA
>JANLPK010000059.1:0-27413 GCA_031367205.1 Alphaproteobacteria bacterium | reverse complement strand
CCTAGGCAATGGGCGAGGACAGCGAAGATGGCACCTTGTCCCATCAAGACGCCGTTAGGCTGGCCGTCGCTAGCTCGACCAAAGGCCGAACCCGGGGGATCGGGGGTTTCTGAGGTAATGCTCGCAATCTCCAGCGCGCGGCTGTTGCAATAGGCGATGTGCAGGCTGGAGTTAAACAGGAAGACTGGGATGTCGGCAGCCGCCTGGTCGAGGGCCTGGCGGGTGATGCGATCCGCGCCGGGTTGCAGGGCGGGGTCAAACTGTCGGGCCAGTAGCCAGGAGCCGGGCGGCACCGCTGGGGCAAGCTCGGCCAGCTTGGCGATGACCGCCTCGGCGTCGGCGCAATAGCGGGCACCGACATCGGGGTAGCGTCCCAGGATCGCAATGGGGAAGAAGTGCATGTGGGGCTCGATGAAGCCCGGCAGGACGGTCTTGCCGCCGCCGTCTAGCAGCTCGGCGTCTGCTCCCGCCTTGGCCAGGACATCGGCTTTTGAGCCGATGGCGATGATGCGACCGTCGCGGACAGCCATGGCTTCGGCCGACGAGAACTGGTCATCGACCGTGAGGATCTTGGCATTGGTGAGCACGAAGGTGCCGGTCTGGGGCACCGCAGGAGGACCGAGCCTGCGCCACGCCTTAGGGTTCGCCGCGGCGGCCATATAGGGCAGGGACATCTGGCCAAGCTTCTGGAGAACTGGCGCGCAACAAGGGCACCCGAAACGGTCGGTCTGGCCGGCACCTTCGAAGCGGCGGATCGTTAGGGTTTGCTCAAAGGCGTTGTTCGACATGGACGTTAAACACTCTCGCTCGCCGGATCACCTGCCAGCCTGGAGTGGTACATGACTCGGGGCTCAGTCATGTCCCAGGGGCAGGCGCGGTGCATGAGGCGGCGGTTGTCCCACAGGATGGCGTCACCGGGCGTCCAGTCGTGGTGCCAGGTGCGGGGCGGTTGGCAGGCGGCGTCGGTGAGCGCTTCGAGGAAGGCTTCGGCCTCGGTTGGGTCCATGCCGGGGATGCCATAGGCATGGCGACCGATCATCAGGCAGGGCCGCCCAGTCTCAGGATGGATCTTGACCAGGGGCCGTAGCGGCGGGTCTTTGACGGTCATGCCATAGCCGGAATAGGAACTGCCAGCCTTGTGGGCATGGCCGAGTTTGGCCTGACTGTAGTTTAGGGAGTGATAGGCGCTCAAGGTCTCGACGCGGACTTTGATGTCGGGCTTTAGGGCATCATAGGCTGCGGCCATGTCAGCGAACCCGGTCTGACCGTCGCGGCTGGGCACTACATGGGCGGTGAAGACCGCGCCTTTGGCCTGGACCGGCATATAGGTCGAGTCGCAGTGCCAGCCCATATTGCCCTTCAGCACCTTGACCACGTCATCATCGCCGTCTGCAGGCCGCAGCGTGCCGTCAGCCCGAACATTGCTGATCGGGGTGATCTCGATTTCAAGCGGGCCAAAGCGACGGGCGAACGCGACCTGTTGTTCCAAGGTCAGGTGTTGGCCCGGAAAGATCAGCAGGCCGTAGTCTAGCCAGGTTTGGTAGAGGGCGGCGAAGTCGGGGTCGCTGAGGTTTGCGAGACTCAGGCCCGTGACCGTCGCCCCGAAAGTGGCGGGTAGAGGCTCAGCGGTGAAGGGTTGTTGCATCCGTGAGCCTCCTGAAACCTTCTCCCCCTACGCCTTCTCCGCTTCCCTCAACTTGGCATACTCCGCCTTCAGGTCTGACAGCTTGTCGGCGTACTTCTCCTGGGCGTCCTCGCGCAGGCGCGGGATGTGGTATTTGGGGAAGAGGTCGTTGTCGGGGCGGTAGTCTTTGAGAACCTGCTTGGCGAGCGTGACCTTGTGCACCTCGGTAGGGCCGTCGGCGATACCCATGACCAGGGAGCTGGTGACCATGTGCATGAAGGGCATCTCGTTGGAGACGCCCAGGGCACCGTGCAGGTGGGCGGCCTTGGTGGCGATGTCGCCATAAACTTTGGGCGTCAGCACCTTGATGGCGGCGATGTCCTTGCGGACCAGGTTGTAGTCTTTGTGCTTGTCGATCAGCCAGGCGGTGCGCAGCACCATCAGGCGGAAGCTTTCCAAGGCGATCCAACTGTCGGCGATATCGGCCTGAACCAATTGCAGGTCGCCAAGCTTGCCGTCGCGGGTGTTGCGGGAGACAGCGCGCTGGCACATCAGGTCTAACGCGTGTTGGCAGGCCCCGACCGTGCGCATCGCGTGGTGGACACGACCGCCGCCCAGGCGCACCTGAGCGATCACGAAGGCCGCGCCGCGTTCACCCAGGAGCGCATCATAGGGCAGGCGCACATTGGTATAGCGCATGTAGCCCTCGGACCCTGCGCCAATCTCGCCGCTGCCGACCCCGACATTGCGAACGATCTCGACGCCGGGGGTGTCGGTGGGCACCAGGAAGATCGAGGTGCGGCGATAGGGGTCTTTGGCGTCAGGGTCGGTGACCGCATAGAGCACCAAGACCTTGGCGTAGCGGGCATTGGTGGAGAACCATTTCTCGCCATTGATCACCCACTCATTGCCGTCGAGGACCGCGCGGGTGGTGAAGGTGAGGGGGTCGGAGCCGCCGGTGGGTTCGGACATCGAGAAGGCCGAACGGATCTCGCCGTTCAGCAGCGGCCAGAGATACTGCTCTTTCTGTTTGTCGCTGCCGTAATGGGCGATGATCTCGGCATTGCCGGTGTCGGGCGCTTGGCAGCCGAACACGGTGGGGGCTAGGCCGTTGCGGCCCAGCTTCTCATTCATCAGGCCAAGCTTGAGCTGGCCAAAGCCTTGACCGCCCAGCTCGGGGCCGAGGTGGCAGGCCCAGAGACCTTGGTCTTTGACCTTTTGCTGCAGGGGCTTGATAAACTTCTCGCGGCCCAGTTGGCCATAGACGGCCATCCCCAGATGGCTAAGCGGTTCGACCTCATCGCGCATGAAGTCGTCGAGCCAGTCGAGTTTCTTTTGGAATTCCGGGTCGGTTTCAAAATCCCAGGCCATATCGCGCGCTCCCAAATGTCGTGTTCTTGAATTAGAATTGAGCTGAGTATCAAACGCCTGATCCCATTGCGCAATCTGAGTCTTATAAGACTCGACTGACCCTAGGGACGGGTTCTCATATTGGGTTTAGAGATTTGAGGAATGGCCATGTCGCTATCGCCACAACGCCGGTTTGTTTCGCCCGGCCCCGATGAAACCCTGCTAGAATTGGCTGCGCGGGCCATGCCGGATGAACCGGTCGAGGAGGCTGCCGACAAGATACGCAGTTGGAACCTGCATGTCTTTGCCATGCGCAAGCCGCCCGGTCTGATGCTGGGCAGCGACGTGGTCTTCGTCGAGCCGCCGCGCGGATGAGCGATGAGCCGACCATCATCGGCGCGGTGATTACCGGGGGTCATGACGGGGCGGCTGAGATGGTCGTGCGCCTGCGCTACGGCAACGGCGCGGAACGGGATCTGGTGTTGGACTCCGACACCGGACTGAATTTGATGACCCGCTGCGGCGTGTCGCATTTGGATGACCTTGTCGGCCAGTCCTGGCGCAAGTTCATGGAATTGGAGCGTGACGATGTTTGATCTGATCATTCGGGGCGGACGGGTTGTCGACGGCACCGGCGCGCCGGGCTTTCTCGGCGACGTGGCGGTGCAGGACGGCAAGATCGCTGCGGTGGGTGTGGTGCATGGCGAGACCCTGCGGGAAATCGACGCCAGGGGCCGAGTGGTGGCACCGGGCTTCATCGATCCGCATACGCATTTTGATGTTCAGTTGCTCTGGGATGGCGCGGCCAAACCCGCGCTGGAGCACGGGATTACCTGCGTGGTGCCCGGCAATTGCTCTCTCTCCTTAGCCCCGATCCGGGCGGGTGATCGCCAGCGGGTGGTGGGCATGTTCCAGCAGATTGAGGAAATGCCGCCGGCGGCCTTTACCCAGGCTTTCGACTGGACCTGGGAGGATTTCGCTGGCTATCGCGACGCGATCAATCCGGGGCTGTCGGTCAATGTGGCTCCGCTGGTGGGACATAGCGTGATCCGGCTGTGGGTGATGGGCGCGGAAGCTCAGGAGCGGGCCGCGACGCCGGGCGAGATCGTCCAGATGCAGGACGTGCTGCGCGAAAGTCTGAAGGCAGGGGCCGTGGGCCTCAGCACCAGTTTTGTTGATGTCGACGAGAACGGTCGCCCGGTGCCGAGCCGTTTCGCGCAGTTTGAGGAACTGGACGCGCTGTGCGCTGTGCTCGGCGAGTTTGGCCGGATGCTGCAATGCGTCCCGGAATTCTATGACACGGACATCACCATTGCGCGCATCGATCAGCTGGGCGAGCTGTCGGTGAAGCACAAGATCCCGACGACCTTTTCGCCGGTGTTCGACTCCACCGGTGCGCCGCTGAACGTGGCCCGCACGATGGCGCGGGTTGAGGAGCAGTTTGCCCGCGGGGCCAAGGTCTGGCCGCAGATGCAGACCCGGCCCATCGACATCAGCTTCTCGCTTTTGCGGCCAAGTCTGTTTTTCTCGCGCCTGCCCCGCTGGGTGAGAGTATTGCGCTTAGGGTTGGAGACGCGTCTTGACGCCCTGCGCGATCCCGACACCCGGGCCAAGATGGTGGCGGACCTCGGCCCCGATGGCGGCGCGCGAATGATGGGCAAGCTGTTGGTGCGCGGTGGTGATGCGGCCCCGGAAGCGTGGATCGGCAAGACCCTGGGTGAGATTGCCGCAGAGCGCGGCGAGTGCCCGGCCTTGGCGTTGATCACGCTCTCGCTCGAGCACGGGCTGGACGTGGCCTTCCTATCGGCCAATCAGGGCCATGAGGTCACCGACCGGATCGGGCCGATGCTGGCTCACCCCCTGATGCATATCGGGGCCAGCGACGGCGGAGCCCACATCGCCAGCTTCTCCACCTATGGCGACACCGGCTATTTGTTCAGCGAGTTCGTGCGCAAATCCGGCGCGATGAGTCTTGAGCAAGCGGTGGCCAAGATCACCTCTGAGACCGCCGACATCTGGGGTCTGAAGGGTCGGGGTCGATTGGCGGCAGGCCAATGCGCCGATGTGGTGATCTTTGATGCCGACACCATCGGCCGTGGCGAAGAGCACCCGATCTTCGACATGCCCGGTGACGGCATGCGCTATGTGCGTGGGGCCACCGGGATCGACACGGTGCTAGTCAATGGGCAAGTGGCCTATGCGGCGGGGACCTATACCGACGCGCGCTCGGGCGTGGTTTGCGTTTGAGTTGGTCCTCCAGATTGGCATATGGTAACATATATCGTACTATAATATATGATCTTGGAAGAGTATGTCGACTCGTCTGGCCACAGTCCGTTTGCGACTTGGTTCGATAGACTAGACGCCATTGCTGCGGCGAAGATCGTGGTGGCTTTGGGTCGTCTTGAGCGCGGCGCGACGTCGAACGTGAAGGCGGTTGGGGCCGGGGTGGCCGAGTTCAAGATCGATTTCGGTCCAGGATACCGGGTCTATTTCGGTCAAGATGGTGGCGAGCTAGTCATCTTGCTGGTCGGCGGGACCAAGGTGCGCCAACAACGCGACATCGAGACTGCCAACGCTCATTGGCATGACTACAAAGTCCGCAAGAAAGGCACGAACTGATGGCCCTCACCCGACACTTCAAGGATACGGTGCAAGCCCGGGTTCAAAGCGATCCGGCCTTTGCTCAGGCGTTACTCGCCGAAGGGATCAACGCCCTGTTGGACGGCGACATTGAGACCGGAAAAGCGGTGCTGCGCGATTGCATCAATGCGACCATCGGCTTTGAGGCGCTTGCCGCCAACACAGGAACACCAGCCAAGAGCTTGATGCGGATGTTTGGCCCGGCGGGTAATCCAGCGGCCAAGAACCTGTTCGCGGTGATCGGCGAGTTGCAGCGGGCCGGTGGTGTTACCCTCGAAGTCCATGCGGCCTAGGGGCTGACCTGGGGGTCAACCTCTTGATCCCTATCATCGCTTGCCGCCATGGTGGGCCAGCATAACTCAGGACCGCCCTCCCATGACCAAACCCGAAGCTCACGGCTTTTCCAGCGCTAGGCTGGCGACCCTCGACCGGTTTCTGGCTGAGAAATATGTGGATGCGGGGCGGATGGCTGGCGTCCAGCTGCAGATCACTAGGCGCGGGGAATTGGTGCATCAGAGCGTGCTGGGCATGGCCGACCGCGAGCGGGGGCTGAAAGCGGCGGAAGACACGGTCTATCGCATCTATTCGATGACCAAGCCGATCACGAGTGTCGCCTTTATGATGCTGGTGGAGGAGGGGTTGGTGGCATTGGATGATCCGGTGACCCGGTTCATTCCGGAGTGGAAGGGGTTGGGGGTCTTCGCTGCGGGGGTGGGGCCGTTCATGACCACGCCGCCCGCGCGACCCATGCAGATGGTGGATCTGTTGCGGCACACCTCGGGCCTGACCTACGGGTTCCAGAGTCGAACCAATGTGGATGCGGCCTATCGTAAGGCCAAGATTGGCGACACGGCTGGCCCGTCGGATATGGACGGGTTTGTCGCCGAACTGGCCAAGCTGCCGTTAGAGTTTTCGCCGGGCGAGGCCTGGAACTATTCGGTGGCTACCGACGTGTTGGGGGTGCTGGTTCAGCGGATTTCGGGGATGCCATTTGAGGCGTTCTTGCAGACGCGGATTTTCAATCCTCTGGGCATGAGCGAGACCGGGTTCGCGGTTCAGGATCATCAGCGGGCGCGGTTTGCGGCCTGCTACAATGCCACGCCCACCGGCGGGATCGATCTGCAGGACGATCCGGCCACCAGCCCCTATCTGAAAGCCCCGGTATTCCACTCCGGCGGCGGCGGGCTGGTCTCGACGGCGGGCGACTATATGAAGTTTTGCCAGATGCTGGTGAATGGTGGCGAGTTGAACGGCCAGCGGCTGCTGGCGCCGCGCACCTTGAAGCTGATGGCGTCGAACCACCTGCCGGGCGGGCAGGACCTGACCATGCTGTCGAGATCGCTGTTCTCGGAGGCGACCAATGCCGGAGTCGGGTTTGGCCTGGGCTTTGCGGTGACCTTTGATCCGGTCAAGGCGATGCTGTCCTCCAGTCCTGGGGAGTATTACTGGGGCGGGGCTGCCTCGACGGCGTTTTGGATCGATCCGGTGGAGGATATCGCTGTGGTGTTCATGACCCAGGTTTTGCCGTCCTCGACCTATCCTATCCGGCGGGAGCTACGGACCCTGGTCTATTCGGCACTGATGGATCGGAGTGCCTAAGGGCGTCTTCTGCGACCTCGGTTTCCTCAACCCCGCCCGGTGCACCGTGGCCGGTGTCGGGGGCGTCGCCGTGCGGGATGGTGTCGAGCAGGCGCGCCTTGCGCCACGGACCCCATTTGAACCAGGATGCGGCCATGATCAGCGAGGCGATCGAGCCGAGCGGGAAGCTCCACCAGATGGCGTCGGAGCCATAGAGCGGCTGTAGGGTCAGGGCGAAGGGAATGCGGATCACCCAGAGCGAGATCACCATGGCGATCAGCGGCGGGATCACCGAACCGGTGGCGCGCACGATGCCCGACAGAATGAAGCTCATACCGAAGGGGATGAAGCCCCAAAGCACATAGGCGTTGATGTGCATGGCGATGGGCAGGGACGGGCTTCCGGCCGGCAGGAACAGGCGCAGGACAATGGGCTCGACGAGGTAGATGATCACGATGGGTATGCCGCTAAGCATGGCGGCATAGAGCACGCCGATGCCGGCGACCTTTTCTACGCGGTCCATCTTGCCGGCCCCGACATTCTGGGCGGCCATGGAGGAGACTGCCATGCCCATGGCCATGGCCGGCATCTGCACATAGGTCCAGAGCTGGATTGCCGCGCCATAGGCCGCTGCGGTGGTTGAGCCGTAGCTATTGACGAAGCGGGTCATGATTAGGGACGCACCGGAAATGACGAACATCTGCAGGCCCATGGGCAGGCCCTTGGTGACCAGTGTGCGCATGATGTCGAGGTCGGGGCGCAGCAAATGCCACTCCGAACGCTTGAGCACCAGGATCGAGTCGGTACGAAAGAGGTAAGCGATGATCAGGCCCAGGGTGAAGACTTGGCTGATCAGAGTCGCCGCCGCTGATCCGGCAATGCCCATTTTCGGGAACGGGCCTAGACCCATGATCAGGACGGGATTGAGGATCAGGTCAAGACTCACGGCCAGCAGGGAAAAATAGAAGGGGGTGCGCGAGTCTCCCGCCCCCCGCTGCGCCATCTGGACGAAGGAAAAGAAGTACATCACCGGGATCGCCATGAAGATGATCCGCAAATAGATGATGGCGTCGATTTTGGCGTCCGGCGGGGTCTCCATGGCAGTGAGGATCGCGGGCGTGAAGTTGTAGCCCGCGACGCCCACGGCGGCCGAGAGAATCAAGAAGAACACGATGGCCGCGCCAACCACCCGCTTGGCCAAGGGACGGTCCCCGGCTCCGATGGCCTGACCGATCAGCAGATTGGCGGCCATGGTGATGCCGAACACCGAGCCCATCATCAGGAAGAAGATGGTGTTGGCATTGGTGGTGGCCGTCAGCGCTGCCGGGCCTAGAGCATGGCTGACCCAGACGGCATTGCCCGTCCCATTCAGCGACTGCAGGACATTGGTGCCCAGTACCGGCAGCGAGAAGGTGAGCAGGGTCTTGCCGATGGGGCCCGTGGTGAGGTCGGGCATGCCTGGGCGCCGACCCATTGGGCCGCCCATGCCGGGAGGTCCGCCCGGCATCGGGCGCTTGGCCCCGTCATTCGTCGATGAAGTCACGCCAATCCCCACAGCGCAAACCCGCGCCCTCCGTCAGCCGCCCCTGGAAAATGGAGAGGGCAGCACATCCACCGCGAGAATGCGCAGCAGGACGAACGGATTAAGTCTAAGGGGCTAGGGCTGGGGGCTCAAGCCGTCAGTTTTGTGACGCCGCGCCGCGACCACCAGACCGACCAGTGCCGCTGCCGCCGTGGCGATCGCCGCCGCAGTGGCGACCGGGTGCTGCTTGACCTCTCCGGATACGGCCTTGGCGACTTGCTTGCCTCGCGTTTGGGCCTCGACGGCCAAGGCGTGGGCGGCGCGATTCAAGGCCTCAGATGCCCTGGAAAAGGTCTCCTCAGCATTTCCTCCCATGGCCTCGGTGGCGTGTTTCAGTTCCCTCTTAACCTCATCAAGTGCGTTATCGAGCTTGTGGGCTACAGTCGTTGCAACGGACTCAGACATGTGAGTTTCCCTTTGAATTGGTGTTCAACTTTCATTCAATCGCGCAAGCGCGCTTTGAGTTGCATCAATTCCTGGAAGCAGGCGCTCATTTGGTCCCAGCCTAGCTGGTGAGGGGTGCCGACTTCACACCGCCAAGTTCAGGTGCTCCAGCCCCCTGAAGAACGGCAGGGTGCGCCAAACCGGCGGGGAGTCGGGATCGGCGAGGCGCAGCGTCGGAAACCGCGCGAACAGTTTGGCCAGGGCCACTTGCGCTTCCAGCCTTGCTAGCGGGGCACCGATGCAGATGTGAGCCCCGCCGCCGAAGGCCATGTGCGGCGCGCCCTTACGGGCGATGTCGAACCGATGCGGGTCGGGGAAGGCCGCGGGGTCGCGGTTGGCCCCGCGCAGCATCATCAGCATGGACTGCGACTGTTGCACCGGGCAGCCGGAAACTTCCATGTCCCGAGACGCAACGCGGCCGGTGATGTCGACGGGCGGTTCATAGCGCAGGGTTTCCTCGACCAGGGTTTTGACGAGGCTAGGGTCGGCCCGAAACTTTGCCAGTTCCGCTGGGTGGGTCAGCAGCAGGCGCACGGCATTGCCGATCAAGTCGGTGGTGGTGAGATTGCCGCCGACTAACAAGGCACCCAGATTAATCCGCAGTTCCTCATCGCTGAGCTCGGCACCGGCGGCCTGCAGTTTGGTCATGTCGCTGATCAGGTCGTCGCGGGGCTTGGCGCGGCGGGCGGCAATGGTGGCCAGGAAGTAGGTTTTCAGGGCTTCGCTTGAGCGCTCCATATGCGCGGTTTGCGCCTCGGTGCGGAAGGGGTTGAGGCCCTGGATGCTGCCCTCGGACCAGTCGCGGAACTCCACCAGCCGGTCATGATCGACACCTAGGATCACGGCGATGACGTCGATGGGCACGGGGATGCAGAACTCGGCCATCAGGTCGAAGGTGGCTCGACCCTCCAGCTTGTCGAGGTTTGCATCGACCACCTGTTCCACCTCTGCCCGGCACTTGGCGACCCGGGCATAGAAGGCCTGCATCAAGGGGCCGCGCACCCGTGCGTGGTCTGGATTGTCGAGCATCAACATGCTGGTAGATTCCGAACGCGGCACACCCTCGATGAGGTTGTCGGCAAAGCGGCGTTGCATCACTGCGCCGGGTTCGGCCAACAGAGGGTCGCGCCACATATTAAGGTCGGTGACGATGCCGCGCACGTCGGCATAGTTGCTGACCAGGATGCTGCCCGAGGCCGGGTCGTGGCGCACCGGGCATTGTTCACGCAGGCTATCGAGCAGGACGTGCGGATTGGCCTGGAACTCCGGATTGAACGGGGTAAGGTCCATGACCGTTGGGATCTTGGCTTCGCTCATCTTATAGTCCTCGTCAGCGCGCCTAACCCTTCCACATTCCGCCGATCAGCGCCAGAACCAGCAGAGCTCCGGCCAGGGTGTTGGATTTGAAGAGCTTCAGGGCGTCTGCGCCATTGGTCACATCCAGGGCAGCGGTTTGACGCGACAGGTGGATGCCGAACAGGGCGGCGGGGGGAATGAACAGAGGTCCGAGCTTGGCCGTCCAGGCGCAGGCCAGGGCCAGCACGAAGGCGGTCACATAGAAGCCGAGCACGGCCTTGGGTGCAGCCGTACCTAGTCGCAGGGCGGAGGATTTCACCCCGGCCAAGGCGTCGTCCTCGAGATCCTGCACGGCATAGATGGTGTCATAGCCCAGGGTCCAGAAAACGCCGGAGGCATAGAGCAGAGCTGCGGGCCAACCAAGGTGGCCGGTGGCCGCCGCAAACCCCAACAGCGCGCCCCAGTTGAAGGTGAGGCCGAGCCACGCCTGCGGCCACCAGGTGATCCGCTTCATGAACGGATAGGCCGCGACGAGAGCCAAGGAGCCGACGCCAAGATAGACGGCGAGCGGCGGCAAGGTCAGCAAGATGAGCAGCGAGATCAGCGCGCAACCGATCAGGAAGATCCAGGCCTGCTTGGCGCTGATCTGGCCCGATGGGATGGGGCGGCCGGCGGTGCGGGCGACCTTGGCGTCGATGTCGGCGTCGACAATGTCGTTATAGGCGCAGCCCGCCGCGCGCATCAGCGCCGCGCCGAGGAAGACCTTGAGCATCAGCATGACGTCAGGCGCGCGACCAGCCATGGCTCCGGCCAGGGCGATGCCCTGCCAGCCGGGGAGCATCAGCAGCCAAATCCCCGTGGGCCGGTCGAAGCGTCCGAGCTTGAGCCATGGCCGTAGGGAGGTCGGCGCATAGCGATCCACCCAGTTGGTCGGGGTGGCGTCGGGGAGGATGGCGGTGTGGGTCATGTCCTGCGCACCACGGAACTCTTGGCTTTCAGTAGGCGCTCAAGAAAAGCTGCTTTCACACGTTCGAGGAAGACCTTGCTGATCGCGCCGGTCAGCGGCTCGTCCGTCAGGTAGTAGGATTGGCCTTCAACATCTTCATTGGCCTCACTCACATAGATCCAGGCTTCGCGATTGGCATCGAGGCCAGCGCGCCGTCGCTCGATCTGCGGCAAGAGGAGGGCGGCTTGGGCTGATCGCGGGGGTTTGGAGCTGATGGCCAGCAGCAGAATATGTGTTCGTCCTGAAGCAGCCTTCGTCGCAACGATGACATCGCAGGGTCGATCCTTCGCGCCATCGGGAGCACGGTCCATCCGGGATTCGCGGACCCAACGATAGGGATAGCCGATCACATCACCTGGCCGCAGGCCACTAGTCGGCATGATCTGGGCCGGGCTGGAGGCCGTCTAGGAATAGAGCTACCGACTCTGCTGGCATGTCCTCAGTGAGATAAGCCTTGCGAGGGTCCTGAACTTTTGCCGACAGCTGTTCAAAATCTTCCTTGCTCATCAAAACGTACCGCGCCTTGCGGTGTTGGGTCAGTGTTATGGGCGCCTTCGATGCGGCCAGGGTCACATCACGGATGTTTCGAACAAGATCGACGATGGAATAGGACTGCATGTCTGACTCCAATTTAGCGTTATATACATATATTACGTTGAAACGTGAATGGCCAGCCCTTCAACTGTGGCCTTCGCGTCGCAGTCGGGGTTTGCCTCGGCAACAGTGGTTGACGCCTTAGGTTCACCCGCCTAGCCTGACACGGTCATCAACTGCGAGCGGGAAGGAGGGTCAATCAAGATGCAAATTGCAACATTCGACGACCTCCGCCGTGTCGCACTTTCGCGGCTCTGACCTAGGGCGCGTGTCTGACCTAAGGCCTTAGCGCCCCTGCGCGGCTTTGCCGCTCCGCCAGACCTTGCGATCCGGCTTCTGCCCGCACCCTTTCCGGCACCGCGCTAAGCGGCGCTTGCCTCAGATGACATGTGATTTCCGTGACCCAATTTTACGACGAAGATGACGATGCCTTCCGCCCTCGAACCCTGACCAATCTGCAGGTGATGGGCTATGTGTGGCGCCACTGGATCATTGAGCCGAAGCGGTTTGGTGTGATCGTGGCCTTTATGCTGGTCTCGACGATTTGCGACGCCGCGATCCCCTGGGCGACTCGGGGCTTGATCAATGCTGTGTCGGTGCCAGCCGAAGTGACGCGCGGGGCCTGGATCGCCTGGGCCAGCCTGTCAGGGCTCTATCTGGCCTTCTACGTGATCCGCACCTTCATGTTCCGGATGTCCAACGGCTACTATTCGCGGATCATGGCGCGGATCGCCAAGGAGGGTTTTGCCCGGGTGCAGTCGTTCTCTGCCGACTGGCATGCCTCCAACTTTGCAGGTGCCACCGTGCGGCGGGTCAGCCGGGCGATGTGGGGCTATGACAGCGCCTCGGACGCGATCCTTTGGATGCTGGTGCCGACGGTCGTCGTGCTTTCGGCCTTGGCTGTGTCCATCGGCCTTCGGTGGCCGGTGGCTGGGTTGTTTGTGGCCAGCCTAATCGTGTTGTTTGCGATTTATAATGTGATCGTTTCGAGCCGTTATATTCGTCCGGCCAATCTGCGTTCGACGGCGTTGGATTCCGGAATCGGTGCCACCCTGGCCGACGCCATTGGGGCCAATCCGGTGGTGAAAGGTTTCGGGGCGGAGCGCCGCGAAGAAGCGCGGTTCAACGATCACATGGACCATTGGCAGCGCGCGCAGCAGGAGACCTGGAACCGGTTTAATACCGTCGGCATGGGTCAGAACTTGTTCCTGGTGGCGTTGCAGGCGGGTTTGACCGGGATGTTGGTGCTGTCGTGGTCGAAGGGCGACGCCAATGCCGGGGACGTGGCCTTTGCTATCACCTCGTTCATCGTCATGGCCGGCTATATGCGCAACTTCTCAGAGATCACCCGGATGCTGCAAAAGGGTCTGGACGATACCTTAGACGTGGCGACCTATATGCGCACGGAGCCTCAACTCATGGACGCGCCGGATGCGAAGGTCTTTCGTGGTGAGCGGGGCGAGATCGTGTTCGACCACGTCACCTTCGGCTATGAGGCGCAGGCTTACCCGCTCTATGAAGACTTCAGCCTGGTGGTAGCGCCGGGCGAGCGGGTCGCGCTGGTGGGGCCAACGGGATCGGGCAAGTCGACCTTCGTCAAGCTGTTGCAGCGGCTCTATGACGTCCAAGAGGGTCGCATTCTGATCGACGGCCAAGATGTGCGCCATGTGGCCCAGGGCAGCTTGCGGCGGTCGATTGCCGTGGTGCCGCAGGACCCGGCGTTGTTCCATCGCGGCGTGGGTGAAAACATTGCCTATGCGCGGCCTGGTGCCACCCAAGAAGAGATCATCTTGGCGGCAAAGCGCGCACGTGCCCACGACTTCATCGCCAAACTGCCAAAGGGTTATGACACCTTGGTCGGGGAGCGTGGCGTGAAGCTGTCGGGCGGTGAGCGGCAGCGGGTGGCGATCGCGCGGGCCTTCCTGGCCGATGCCCCGATCCTGGTGCTGGATGAGGCGACGTCGTCGCTGGATGTGGAAACCGAGCGGCTGGTTCAAGCGGCCATGGAGGAGCTCATGGCCGGCCGCACCACGGTGGTCATTGCTCACCGCCTGTCGACCATTCGCGGGGCCGACCGGATCTTAGTGTTCGAGGGCGGGAGGATCGTCGAAGAGGGCCGTCACGCCGATCTGGTGGCCAAGGGCGGGACCTACGCCCGGCTGCATGCGGTGACGGAGGCGGTGACGTGACCGATCACTATGAGGATACCGACGATGTGAAGAACCGGGTGCTGAGCAACGGCCAGGTGATGGGGTTCATCACCCGGTTTTGGCTGCGCAGGCCCTGGCTTTTGACGGGGGTTACGGTGTTCAGCTTGGTCACCATCGGGCTTGAGCTGGTCCTGCCGGTGGCGTCCGGGCGGATGGTCGATGCTGTGGCCAACGGTCCCAGCGCAGCCAAGGCGGCGTGGGGTGCCTGGGGTCTATTCATCGGTGCAGGCGTCGTCATGGCAGTGGTTCGGAACGTCGCCAACAAGTGGTGGTGCGATCTGGCGGCGCGCAACATGGCCGAGATGACCGATGAAGGGTTTGCCCGGGTTCAGTCGTTCTCCGCCGACTGGCACGCCGATGCCTTTGCCGGGGCCACGGTGCGACGCCTCAGCCGCGCCATGTGGGGTTATGACGTGGTGTCGGATGCGGTGGTCATGTGGATCGGTCCGGCCATGGCCGTTCTGATCGGGCTTTCGGTGATGATGATCGCCCGCTGGCCGCTGGTGGGTATTTTTTCGTTGGTGACCGTGCTGGCTTATATTGGCGTCAACATCATCCTGACCGAGCGGTATGCGCGACCGCTCAATCTGCGATCGGTTGGGTTTGACTCCCGGATCGGTGGGGCGCTGGCTGATTCCGTCACCGGCAACACGACCGTGCGCAGCTTCGGGGCTGAGAACCGCGAGAGCGCTCGGATATCTGAGGTCACCGGTATGTGGCGGGTGGCGGTTGTGCGCACGTGGTACGCTTTCACCGACATCTGGTTTGTGATGAACCTGTTGATGACTGTCCTGCAGGCCGGGATGACCGGCATGATGCTACAGCTCTGGATGACGGACAAAGCCAGCGCCGGAGATGTGGCCTTCGTCATCACCGCCTTCATGCTGATGAGCGGCTATCTGCGCAATATCGGCGACAATATCCGCATGCTGCAAAAGGGTCTGGACGATGTCGAGGACGTGGCGCGCTATGCTCAGACCGCGCCGCAGGTGGCCGATGCGGTGGGTGCAAAATCCCTGAATAGTGAGCTGGGTGCTATCACCTTTGAAGCGGCGACGTTCCGCTACAAGTCGGTGCCTGAGCCGCTGTTCAAGGACTTCGACCTCGCCATAAAGCCGGGCGAGCGGGTGGCGCTGGTGGGGGCGACGGGGGCGGGCAAGTCGACCTTCGTCAAGTTGATCCAGCGGCTCTATGACCTGGAGGCGGGGTCAATCGCTATCGATGGTCAAGATATCGCAGGTGTGACACAAAACAGCCTGCGCCGCGCCATCGCCGTGGTGCCGCAGGACCCGGCACTGTTCCACAGAACGATTGCTGAGAACATCAGCTATGCGCGACCTGATGCCACCCAGGACGAGATCGAGTTGGCGGCGCGACGGGCCCGCGCGCACGACTTCATCGTCAAGCTGCCGGGTGGCTACGATACTCTGGTGGGTGAGCGCGGGGTGAAGCTCTCCGGCGGGGAGCGCCAGCGTGTCGCCATCGCCCGCGCCTTCCTGGCCGACGCCCCGATCCTGGTGTTGGATGAGGCGACCTCATCGCTGGATGTCGAGACCGAACAGGTGGTGCAAGCGGCTATGGAAGCCCTGATGGTGGGCCGAACCACCATCGTTATCGCCCATCGCCTCTCGACCGTGCGCGGTGCCGACCGGATCCTGGTGTTTGAGAACGGCGCTATTGTGGAGGAGGGCACCCACAAAGCCCTGGTCGCCAAAGGCGGAGCCTATGCGCGGCTGCACAAGGTAACGATGGGGGTGGCATGACGGGAAGCCGAGGATCAGCGTCAGGGGAGAGGCGCAGCAAATATGCCGCAGAGCTTCAGCTATTTGTGAAGCAATACGCCCGAAAACGTCAGCGCGGCGTCGAATCCAATGACCGAACCTATGATCGGGAGGTCGAGCGCCTAGCGCGGAGCATGTCGCCAATCGATCTTGATGCACTGTTACGGGATGGTGAAGATGATCGAGACTCGGGGTGACCGGAACATGATTCGGCTCAAGCCCATCCTTACCTAGAATTTTCGCTCCAGCGCCATGCTCAGACGCACTTGGCTGTCGGCGTCGTTGCGACTGGAGCCGACAGCGGCCAGCCAGCTGGCGCGCATTTCGATCTCGAAAGGGGCACCCTTGGGGCGGAATTCCCATTCGGCAACCGGGCCGACATAGGCCCCGCCGGACTTCAGACCATAGTCGTTGCCGAGGTCGCCGAAGGCTTCAACACCTAACTTGACTCGATTGGCAATCTTCCAGGTCGCGGCCGCAGCATAGCTGTAATTGGCGAAACGCTCGGAGGGCACGTTTAGCGGTCGCTCGACCACCAGATTCAGCAGGCCCTCAAAAGGACCGGTCCGTTTGGCCAACAGCAGCTTGGCCTCGACCACTTCCTCTCCGCCGTTCACGCTGCCCAGATACTCGCCGTAGATCGCTGTATCGATGCCCAGCTTGGGGATTTGACCCAGATAGTAGACGCCTTCGACTCCGAGTCCATGAAGCTCGGCGTTCTCGCCGGGGCTGTTTGAGACGTGACCAATGAAGGCAACGTTCAGGCGATCGCTGAAGCCGTATTCGGCCTCCAGAACTGTGGTTTGCGCGCCATCCTGCGGGCCGCCGTGGACCTGGGCATTGCGGGCCTCGAGCTCGAAGATGCCCTTGGCAACGTAGGGTGAGTAGACCTTGCTGTCCAAATGCCCCCCCGCCCAGGCCGGTGACACCGCACAGAGCCCTAGGCCCGTCAGGATCGTCGCGATGGCTTTGTGCATGTCATATTCCTAATATTGCGAAGCATTTGCATATTCGTTATTGCGAACGATTGTCAATTGCAGTAAACCGCAATGGTCGAAGTTTTTTGGAGCGCAACATGCGAATTTTGGGTCTGGTGACCGTTCTGACGGCGTTATCCAGCGCAGCGCTGGCCGAGCCGGCCCATGTGCAACTGACGCTGAAGGACCATCGTTTTTCGCCGTCCACTGTGACGGTTCCGGCCGGTCAGTTGATCGAGGTGGAACTGATCAATCTGGACCCATCAAGCGAGGAATTCGACAGCTTAGATCTCAATATCGAAGTTGATGTGACCCCGAAGAACCGGGTGCGTTTCCAGGTTGGGCCCCTGAAGGCCGGGTCCTATGATTTCGTGGGGGAATACCACTCTGAGACCGCGCAGGGCGTGATCGTCGCGGTGGAATAGACCTCAGTCCAAAGCGCGCGACAGCGCCGCCGCAAGATCGCCGTTTGGTCTGACCTCGACCCGATCCAATCCCAGCCAACCGGCCATCAAGCTCAATTCCTGAGCCAAAGCAGCAGGTGTCTCATCGTTCGCCCAGGGTTCGGCGTGGGAAGACAGCACCCGCAGAGTGCCGGCTTTGCGGTCCGCCTTGAGATCCACCCGCGCGGTGATGGCCTCGCCTTGTAGGAAGGGCAGGACGTAGTAGCCGTGCACCCGTTTGTGAGCCGGGGTGTAAATCTCCAGCCTGATCTTGACCCCGAACATCCGCTCCGTTCGCTCCCGGTACCAGATCAAGTTGTCGAAGGGCGACAGTAGAGCTTGGGCATTGATCTTGCGCGGCGCGCGGGCCTTGGGGTCTAGATAGGCGGTTTTACCCCAGCCGGTGACGATGACGGGCATCAGGTCACCGGCCTCAACCAGTTCAGCGATCCGCGCCCTAGTGTCGGCGACGCCCATGCGGAAATAGTCGCGCAGATCAAATTCGGTGGCCACGCCCATGGCGCCTATGGCGATGCGAAGCAGTTGACGTTGAGCCTCGTCACGGGGCGGCGTCGGGGTCTCCCACACGGGCTTCGGGTGGACGGTTTCCGGCAGGCCATAGACCCGCTCAAAGGTGCCGCGCCGGGTGGCGGCGACCACTTGGCCGGTCCAGAACAGGCATTCCATGGCGCGCTTGCCTTCGCTCCAGCCCCACCAGCCGCCGGCGCCCTTGGCCCCGATCTCCAATTCTGAGGCGGTGATCGCACCACGTTCAGCCACAACGTTCTTTGCGCGTTCGATGAAGTCCGCGCGCTCTCGCAAGAACTTGGCCACCCCCTTCCAGGTGCCAACGCCCTCGGCAGCATCCTCCATCCGCCAACGCATCAGGGCTTGGGTGGACCATGGGGCCAGAGACGCTTCATGCATCCAATACTCGAAGAGCGCCGGTGTCTTGCCCCAGGCGAGGTCCTCGAGCGTTTCGCGCGGATAGGCCCCGAGGCGGGAGAACAGGGGGAGATAGTGCGTGCGCGAGACGACATTCACGGAGTCGATCTGCAAGACGCCCAAGCGCTCGATGGTCTTCAGCACATGACTGCGGCCAGCCGCGGCAGGGCGACGGTCGGCAAAGCCTTGGGCGGCCAGCGCGATACGGCGGGCCTGAAGGGGGGAGAGCGTTTCAGTCACGGCTCAACGCTCAAGGCGCCCATCGACAATAGCGGCTACCTCAAATGGGAACAGCACGCCGGGATTTGGGCTGTCTACGGACTTGGCGATGTCAGCGGGGGCCAGCACCTTGACGAGGTGGCGCATGATGTTGAGCCGTGCGGTTTCTTTCTTGTCCCCGCGCACGCAGACCCAGGGCGCGGCTTGGGTGTTGGTGGCAGCCAACATTTCATCGCGGGCGGCACCATAAGCCTCCCAACGCTTTTGCGCCTCGGCGTCGAGCGGGCTGGTCTTGAGGATCTTCAGAGGGTCGGTGTGGCGCTCTTCCAGGCGTCTGGCCTGTTCAGGTTTGGAGATATCGAGCCAGAGCTTGACCAGTTTGATGCCGCTCTGGACCAACATGGCCTCGAAGGCGGGAACCTCGATTAGGAATTGCGTGTGTTGCTCGGGCGTGCAGAACCCCATCACCGGCTCAACGCCGCCGCGATTGTACCAAGAGCGATTGAAGATCGTCAGGTCACCGGCGCTGGGCAGGTGTTCAACATAGCGTTGGAAATACCACTGGCTGCGTTCACGATCTGTGGGTTTAGGTAGGGCCACCATATGGGTGGCGCGAATCGAAAGATGCTCGATCACCCGCTTAATGGTGCCGTCCTTGCCGGCGGCATCGCGGCCTTCAAAGATCACCAAGGCCCTTTCGCCCGCTTCGATGGCGTGTTGCTGATAGCGGACAAGGGCGAGTTGCAGGGTGGCCAGCGCCTTGTCGTCGTCTTGATCGGTCTTGGACATGACGCAAGCCTAGTCTGAATGCAGGCGGTCAGGCTAGAACCCTTGCGACATGATCCGTCTCTACGTGACCCACCCGCTGCTCGCTGATGCCGCCTTCCCGCTAGATGACGGCCAGAGCCGTTATCTGACCCAGGTGATGCGCAAGGCCGTCGGCGATGAAGTGCTGGTGTTCAATGGTGCCGATGGGGAGTGGCGTTGTGCCATCGACCAGATCGGCAAGCGGTTTGTGATTCTGAAGGCCCAGAGTCTTGAGCGGCCGCATGCCATCAGTCCCGATCTGGTTCTGGTGATCGCGGTGGTGAAGCGCGGGCGGATGGAGACTATCGTTGAGAAAGCGGCGGAGTTGGGGGCAAAGGCGGTCTGGCCGGTGCTGACCGAGCGGACCCATGCCGAGCGGTTACGGGAGGATCGGCTGGGCATCATTGCCACCGAGGCGGCAGAGCAAACGGGGCGGATGGATGTTCCTGAGATCCGAGGCTCCGTCAAATTGGAGAAACTCCTGGCCGGATGGGACCCCGCGCGGCGTCTACTTTTCTGCGATGAAGCGGGGGACGCAAAGCCGATCCCGCAAGCTTTGGCAGGGCAAGACGGTGGGCCCTGGGCGATCCTGATAGGGCCGGAAGGCGGCTTTTCGGCGTCGGAGAGGGCGCGGTTGCGCGGGTTGGATTTCACAGTTCCGGCCAGCTTGGGTCCCAGAATACTGCGGGCTGACACTGCCGCCATCAGCGCCATGACGCTCTGGCAAGCGACAATCGGCGACTGGACCTCTTGAGCTTTGCCCGATTGCGCCCACCTGTGTGAACAGCGTAAAGATCGCCGCCGTTTGTAGGTGAGGGCCTGTGTTCGGCAGGTTGTCGTTTGGGGAGAAATACATGGCTGGCGCTTCGGTCGATGACGCTCCCTTGACGTTCGACGACGTCATGGCGTGGTTCCACAAGGGCTCAAAGTCCGCTGACCAATGGCGCGTTGGGGCCGAGCACGAGAAGTTCGTCTTCCGATTGGGGACCCATGAGCCGGTTCCTTATGACGGCCCGGCCGGGATCAGAGCCTTGCTGGAAGGGATGATGCGGTTCGGCTGGCAGGGCACCTATGAGGGCGAAACGATCATCGGCCTGCAGCGCGGCATGGCCAATGTGAGCTTAGAGCCCGGCGGTCAGTTCGAGCTTTCCGGCGCGCCGTTGGAGACCATGCACGACATCTGTTCGGAGACCGGCGAGCACTTGATCGAGGTCAAGACGGTAGCCGACGAGCTGGGCCTAGGGTTCCTGGGCCTGGGCTTCACGCCCAATTGGCGACGCGACCAAATCCCGGTGATGCCCAAGGGTCGCTATAAGATCATGCGGGAATACATGCCCAAGGTCGGTAATCTGGGCCTGGACATGATGTTCCGCACCTGCACGGTGCAGGCCAATCTGGACTATGGCTCGGAAGCCGACATGATCGCGAAGTTCCGGGTGGCTTTGGCGCTGCAGCCGATCGGCACGGCACTGTTCGCCAATTCACCGTTTGTGGAGGGCAAACCTTCCGGGTTCCTCAGCAAGCGGGCCAACATCTGGACCGACACTGACCCCAACCGCACCGGCATGCTGGATTTCGTCTTCAAGGACGGATTCAATTTCGAGACCTATGCTAATTACCTGCTCGATGTGCCGATGTATTTCGCCAAGCGGAACGACAAGTATGTGGATCTCTCGGGAAAAAGCTTCCGCCAGTTCATGGCTGGTGAGCTCGCCGAAATGCCGGGCGACCGCGCGACCATCAAGGATTTCGCTGACCATTCCACCACCGCGTTCCCAGAGGTGCGGCTGAAGCAATATCTGGAGATGCGCGGATCAGACTCCGGGCCGTGGAGCAGGCTGTGCGCCCTGCCGGCTCTGTGGACCGGTATCTACTATGACAGCCAAGCTTTGGCGGCAGCCTGGGACCTCTGTAAGGACTGGCCGCTTGAGGACCATGAACGTCTTCGTGCCGATGTGGCGACCATGGGCCTGAAGGCCAAGATCGGCGGCCGCACCGCCCAGGACGTGGCCAAGGACATGGTGGCCATCGCCCGCTCTGGCCTCAAGAACCGCAACCGGCTCAGCGCCGGTATGGTCGATGAGACTGGATATCTGGCTGAGTTGGAGGAGATCGCCGACAGCGGCATGACCCCGGCAGATCGGCTGCTGGAACTCTATCACGGGCCCTGGAAGGGCGATGTGAGCCATGCCTTCGAGGCGTTTGCCTATTAGCGCCCTACCAAAATACGCGGTGTTGGAAAATGAGCGCCGGTTCCTGGTTGATCCTGGCCAGGGACCCGACCTCACAGGACTGTCCTTCCGACATATTGTTGATCGCTATCTATCAGGAACCCGCCTGCGCCTCAGATCGATCACTGACAGTGTCACAGGCGCGGTCGAGTTCAAATTCTGTAAGAAATACCTGAGCGATGATCCGGTCTCGGGACCCATTGTGAACATGTATCTTTCGCCCGAAGAGCACGCGGCCTTGATGATCGTGCCAGCGCAGGTGATCATCAAACGACGTTACCAGATCACCTTCGACGGCCAAGTCTTTGGTCTGAATGTGTTTGAGGGTGCCCTCGACGGCCTCGTGCTTTGCGAGGCGGAGGCTGATAGTCAAGCGGCCATCCTCGCGGTGAAGTTCCCGCCCTGGGTTGGGCGGGAAGTGACGGACGAGGCATTCTTCACAGGCGGTGAATTGTCGCAAACCGGCACGTCCGAACTTGCAGCTCGCTTGGGTTAGCCGTTGGAAGGCCAATGATCACGTTGGCTGTGTCCGCCGCCCGTGTCGGTATGAAGCACGGCCTCGTCGATATCAGTTCGTCGCGCGCCTCGGCTAACCTCAGCCTCGTCTACAGCATAGATTTCAAGCTTTTCGGCATAGAAGGCTAGGCGACCGCGAATTTGCCCCATGGCGGGATAGGGCTCTTCATAGGACCAGACCACATTGTCCCCAAACCGGCCGTCCATCATCACCGTGAAATAGGAAGCCTCGCCCTTGAACGGGCAATAGGTGGATCGCTCGGTCTTGGTCAGGAATGACATCGAGACATCCGCTCTGGGAAAATAGATCACCGGCGGATAGGCGGCTTCGGTGAGCACCAGGACATCACCACTGTCGGCGATCACATGATCACCGAATTTGGCGCGCCAGCGGGTTTGGGCCGGCACAATGGTTATGGGGTGATCAGGTCCCGGTAGTTTCATGGCACAGCCTCCTTGGTCGGGCCGAGAAGCCAACATGGCGCCCATCTTGGTTCTGCGCCATAGCCAGCGTTGCTTGTCTTGATCGCGTGCGCGTGATCATCTCGCGCGGCGGGTCGAATGCGCCTGCGCGACTACAAGGAAACCTGCATGAACTTCGTCGTCCTGATCGGCATCATCGTCACCCTGGCGACCGGCATTCCGGTCTACAACCAGATGCGGCGCAATCACCCGCGCGGTCTGCTGATCTTGTTCTTCGCCGAAATGTGGGAGCGGTTCTCCTACTACGGGATGCGCGGCATTCTGATTTTCTATCTCACCCAACACCTGTTGTTCGATCAAGCGCAGGCGAACAGCCAATACGGCTCCTACACCTCGCTGGTCTATCTGCTGCCCCTGCTGGGCGGCATCTTGGCTGACCGCTGGCTGGGCACGCGCAAAGCTGTGGCGTTCGGGGCACTGTTGTTGGTGGCCGGGCATTTCACCATGGCGCTCGAGGGCAAGCCCGCCACCCAGAGCCTGACCTATGGCGGCCAGACCTATGAGGTTCAGGTCCAGGGCCGCATGGAAGATCGCAAGGCGCACCTGATCGTCGCGGGCGCACCCTATGCATTTAAGGCCGCAGAAAGCGGCGGACTGGAGATCGAGGGTTTGCCGGCCGGCGCGCCGGTGCCGTCGGTCCTGGCCAAAGATAGTTACAAGATGGCGACCAAGACCGATCCGTTCGGCAAAAACGCCTTCTATCTGGCGGTGTCGCTGATCATCATGGGAGTGGGGTTCTTGAAACCTAACATCTCCACCATCGTGGGCCAGCTCTATCCCGCCACCGATCCGCGTCGGGACGCGGGGTTCACCCTCTATTACTACGGCGTCAATCTGGGAGCCTTCTGGGCCTCGATCCTCTGCGCGCTGCTGGGCCAGAAGTTCGGTTGGTGGGCAGGCTTCGGCCTAGCGGGTGTCGGTATGGCGCTTGGCTGGGTAGTGTTCATGCTGGGCAAGCCGCTGCTGGAGGGTCATGGCGAACCGCCGAATCCGGAGGCGCTGTTGGAAAAAGTCGCTGGCCCGATCAACCGCGAATGGATGATCTATATTCTGGGCCTCCTAGGCGTTGGGTTGGTCTGGCTTATCGTGCCGCACAACAAGCAGGTGGGCTGGGCGCTGATCGGGGCCACCATCGCCTCGGCAGCGGCCATCGCCTATATCATCGCGGCAGTCTGCACGACGTGGCAGGAGCGACAGCGGATGCTGCTGGCGGTGGTGTTGATCCTGGGTTCGGTGGTCTTTTTCACGCTGTTTGAACAGGCGGGCACCTCGCTCAACCTCTTCGCCTCAACCAATGTCGATCTTGCGATCACCCATCACGCGGTCCGCTTTCTGGGAATTCCCGTGGGCACCCATGACCAACTGGCGGCAGCGGGGATTCATCCCACGAGCGCCTGGGGTTGGATCGACACAGCCATGGGCGCGGCCCAGACCCAGTCCTTCAATGCCGGGTTCATCTTGATCTTCGCGCCGATCTTTGCGGCGGCTTGGACTTGGCTGGGCAAGCGCGGGATGGATCCCAACCCGACCCTGAAATTCGGCCTGGGCTTGATCCAGGTGGGCCTGGGCTTCCTGGTGGTGGTCTGGAGCGCGACTCTCGCCGATGCCAGCTACCGCTTGCCGATCTTGGTGCTGGCCATGCTCTATCTGTTGCACACGACCGGGGAGCTGTTCCTGTCGCCGGTGGGCGTGTCGCAGATGACCAAGCTCTCCATGCCGACGGTAGGTGCGTTCATGATGGCGGTCTGGTTCCTGGCTTCTTCCGTGGCGCAGTTCGTTGGCGGCTGGATCGCTAGCCTGATGGGCTCTGAGACGGTGGGGGGGCAGGTGCTCGACCCGGCCTTGGCGCTCAGGACCTCCATCGACGGGTTTAGCAAGCTGGGCTGGGCCGGCGTGGCCTGCGGCGTGGTGTTCATCCTGCTGAGTTTCGTGATCAAGGGCTGGTCGCATGACCGGACGGAGCAAGAGCAATCCTCCACCAGCGCCTAGCGCGATTTGGGCGAGGACTAATCACCCAAAGGTCTTGCGAAGGCGCAGTTTGATCATGCGGCCAAACTGGATGTCGCGGTCATCGACATAGCTCAGGGTGCTGCGATCGCGGGGACCGGCATAGATGTAACGCGTTCTGCGAAGCCCGCGTTCTGTCACGTTCGGCAACTCCATGCGTAGGCTCAGGTCGCTCTGAGGCTTCCATTCCAGGAATGGAATGACGTACGTCTTGGGCTTTGTGATCGAGATCTGATCGGACTGGTAAGAAACCTCCCGCAATCCTCCAAAGGCGTCGACGCCCCAGTTTAGGCGGTACTGCGGCATGTCCCAGGTGAAATGCGCTTGCCACTCTTGAGGCGGCAGTCGGGTGATTTCGCGTTTGGTGTGGGTCGTCGGATCGGTGACCTCAGATTTCCGCCAAGTCGATTCTGCGCGAAGCTGAGCGCCCTTCATCCCCAGTTTGTCGAAGGGCAAGGTGAAGCTGGCGATCAGTTCGTCCTTCGTCCCGGCACCGATGTTGGCGGGTGCGTCAAATGTCCGGGTGGCGGTAAAGACCGGCGCCCGATCGACGACGTCTGTGAGGGTGGAGTGGCGAACCGTCATGTTTGCCGAACCGGCGCTCCAGAACCGCTGCTCCAGGGTCACCTCACTGACCCAGGCTTGTCCGGGGTTAAGGTTGGGGTTGCCGGCCGTGAGCGTGCCTTGGCTGATGGATGAGTTGGCGGTGAAGTCACTGAAGTCCAGTTGGCCGACTTCCCGCTCATAGCGGGCGCGGATTTGCGTGTTGTCGGTGGGTGACCAACTGACCGCTACGCGCGGCTTTGTAAAACTCAGGGACTTGGCTAGGACGACATCCCCAGACGAGGTGATCGTCGAGCCCTCTTGGCGTAGCCCGCCCTCGAAGGTCCATCTCGCGCTGGGCTGCCAGACGGTTTTGACAAACAACTCCCAGCGCTTTTCCTCCACCTGTACACTTGCGGCTGGAAACACGACCTGCGCTCCATTGCGAATGTCACGAATGCCGTTGTCGAGCGTATTAAGGACGTTTTCACCACCGACTTCCCATGAGAATATAGGGGATTGGGTGAATTTGAGGACGGCCCGGCCGATGGTTTCTTCGGTTCTGGTCTGCTGAGTGAAGGTCTCTGAAAAACCTGGTTCAGCGTAAATTTCCTTGAAGGCCTCATCTTTCGTCTGCCGCAATCCGACCAACTCAAGTTTGGTCCTCGGACCGAGGTTCCTGCTGAACCTTAGACCGACCTCTCCAGTATCGGTGTCATCGGTATAGTGATCTCGGGCGACGAAGCCGGGTGGTGGAAAGCTGACTCGATTGGTTTCGTCGTAGGCAAACGGATTGCGCTCGAACCGTCCATTCATTCTCAGCGCGCCGCCAAGGATTGGAAGTTCGTAGGCACCCGTGAAGTTGACGCTTGACCAATCTCCCTGGGATTGCACCAGCGAACGTTGCAGCAAGGTGCCTGTGGGTCTAGTTTGCGTATGCGGTCCGTCTCCGTCGCCGTCGTTAACGCCGCGACCTGAGAAAAAGCCTAGCTCCCACTTTCGGCCCTGAGACCCGCCCGAGGCCTCCAGCCGCACAGCCGGACCGTTGCGACCATCATCCACCACGAACTGATCGGCGACCGCCATCAGGCCGTGAAATCCGCCGCCTTCCTTCTGGATGATGTTGGCGATCACCGACTTGCCCTGCATGTCGATGCCGGGCGCGCCACCGCGGATTAGCTCGATGCGCGCCACCTTTGAGGCGGGTAGGCGACGCAGAATGTCCTCAAGTCCGTCGGACTTCGAGGCCGGACGCTGGCCGTCGATCAGCACATTGCCAGCCGCGCCCTCATAGCCGCGCACATTGTTGCCGCCATCGAAATTGAAGCCGGGGATGCGCCCGACCATCTCCATGGCGTTGGCGGGCCGGGAGTCCGCGAAGAATTCCAGGGGATAGGCGATGACACCCTGGCTCGGTGCAGCTTGGGCGACGGCCTCGGGGGTTGCAGCGGCAGCGGCTTGAGCCAATAGGTTTAGAAGGAATGACATAGCCGCGCTCTCTCGGATTTACGAACGTCATTCGCCTGGGCGGTGAGTCAACACCAGTTAAATCGCCGTAATCTAAACCGATGTCCCGCCGACGGTCAGGCCGGTGATCTTCAGCGAGGGCTGGCCGACGCCCACCGGAACGCTTTGCCCCGCCTTGCCGCAGACCCCGATGCCGGGATCAAAATCGAAATCATCGCCGATCATTGTGACGCGGGTGAGCGCCGAAGGCCCGTCACCGATCAGAGTTGCGCCCTTGACGGGCGAGGTGATCTTACCGTTCTCGATCAGATAAGCTTCGGTGCACTGGAACACGAATTTGCCATTGGTGATGTCCACCTGACCGCCGCCGAAATTGGCGCAATAGAGCCCACGCTTGGTGGCCTCGATCATCTCGGCGCGGGGGGTCGAGCCGTTTTCCATGGCGGTGTTGGTCATGCGCGGCATAGGCATGTGGGCATAAGACTGACGGCGACCATTGCCGCTGATCGGCAGACCCATCAGCCGCGCGCTCATCCGGTCATGCATATAGCCGACCAGGATGCCGTCTTCGATCAACACAGTGCGTTCGGTCGGTGTGCCCTCATCATCGATGGTCAGCGAGCCGCGACGACCGGGCAGCGTGCCGTCATCGAACACCGTGACGCCC
>JANLPK010000029.1:0-10766 GCA_031367205.1 Alphaproteobacteria bacterium | reverse complement strand
GCGGGCTTGGAGGTGTCGAGCACGATGCCGCGCTTGCCGCGGTTATCCAGGGCGAAGGTCGGGTTGCCGACCAGAGCGTTCTTGGCGTCGGCGAAGGCCACGCGCATGGGATCGCCTTGAGGACGTTCGACCTTGATGACGTCTGCGCCCCAGTCGCCGAGGATACCGGCAGCACCCGGTGCGGCGATGTAAGACGCGAACTCGACGACCTTCAAACCCTTGAGCAGCACGATAGTCCTCCAAATGAAGGCCTATTGTGTCGGGCTAGAGCGGCAACCTCAAGCGACCTGCCGACTTTGCGTCATATCACGCCCTGATTTCGCGGCGGCATCGGCAACGGCGCGGGCGACACTGCTGACATTCACGGGCTTGCGCAGCACGACATCAGCCCCCGCCTGGCTACATTCCTGCGCCTCATCGGCATCACCACCGATGACAGCAATGATCGGGGTTGCGGCAACCGGTGTGTCGAGGGTTCGAACCCTGGTGATCGTTTGGGGGCCGTCCAGATTGGGCATTCGGCCGTCAATCATCAGCAGGTCAAACTCGCAGACCTTGGCCAGTTCGAAGGCGCGATGGCCGTCCACGGCATGCACTACATGGTGACCCAATTGCTCCAGGACGGCGCGCAGCATGGCGGCGTTCAAGGCGTCATCTTCGGCGATCAGAATGCGTAGCGACCGCCGCTCGGCTAATTCAGCCGATGGTCTGTGCGCCAAGGTCGCGCGCGATTCGATGAGGGCTTCGGCGTCGTAGGGCAACTCCAAACGCAGGCAACTGCCGACACCCGGTGCGCTCTGAGCCGTGAGTTCACCCCCCATCAGGCGGGCCAGTTGACGCGAGAGAGACAGCCCTAACCCAGCGCCGGAGGTTCCGGCGCTGGTGCGGTGAATCCGGGCGAAGGGTTCAAAGGCGCTGAGCAGTTCGTCCGGGCCAAGGCCGGGTCCAGTATCTGCAACTTCGACGACGACGCGGTCGGAACCACGTCTTTCGACTCGAATCTCGACACGTCCTCTCACCGTGAACTTCACGGCATTGGACAGAAGGTTGGCGATGATTTGACGCACCCGCTGGGCATCCGCGATGACCGCACCTCGGGCCGCCATCGCGAGTTCGGGGTCAACATGCAGAGAGAGTTCCAGGGCTTTAGCCCCGGCGCTGGGTCGATGGAGCAGAACCAGGTCGTTCAGCAGGGACACCAAGTCGATGGGGGCAGACTCGACCGCCAGACGGCCTGCTTCTGCGGTTTCTGAGTCGAGTGTGGTGTTGAGCACCGCGATCAATGCATTGGCTGCGTCCAGTGCCGCCGACAGTTGCTCGCGAGATGGAGCCCCGCGACTGGTCCGCCCAGCGGCCGCAGACAAGACGTGAGCGACCCCCGTCAGGCCATTGCGAATTTCGTGACTAAGGGTCGCAACCAAGTCTGACTTGGACTGTGCCAGCCTGCGGGCCGCCTCGACTGTGCCGACGCGCTCAGAGATCAGGTTCTCTCGCTCAGCCGCTAAGGCAAACTGCCGACGCAGGACCTGATTGAATATGAGTCCTAGCGCCATCGCCAGGGCCACTCCCCCCCACGCCATTCGGGCAAGCTCTTGGGTCTCTGGATGCAGATAGAGTGCGATCAGCGGCCCGGCCGCAGCGGACGGCCCGACGATCAGCAAGCTGGGAAGCCACGGCGAAGCAAAGAAAATCACCACCACAGCTGCGGCGAGCGCTGTCATCAACAGCGGCACTCGAGCGGGACCGGCGCTGTCGGCCAAGGCCGCGATCTGGGCAATGGCTAGGCACCACACAAGCGCACTGGCGATATGAACCTGTCCGCGCCGCTTGAGGTTTTCAGCCGAGCCTGGTCGCTTCATCCAATCGACGGCGGCGTAGAACGCACCCCAAGCCAGCGCAAAGATGGCAAAAGTGACAGTCATCCAGACGGAGTTGTCGGCGTAACTGCCGGCCCAAACATAGGCCGGGAGGCTGACGGCGAAGATAGCTAAGGCATAGGGCAACAGGGCGCGCTGGGCATCCAGCGACTGTTGGGTCACTGACCGACCGCCAAGCTCGATCTCAGGTGATGGGTCGTCAGCGGGTTCGAGCATCGGGATGAGGTCCTGGCGACGTGGTTGCCAAGACTAGATCGACAGGGTTTGCGAGCGATTACGTAGCGTCGTTAACCACCGATAATTTGGAGGGTTTCCCAGTTTGTGCGATCCCCTTCGCAACTGATCATTAAGCCTAACGGCCGATAAGGATTGTTCAGGCGAGACAGTCTCGCTCATGAATAGATCGGGGCAGGCATGTCGACCACGCGGGCGGCGCTGACAGGTGAGGACGTCCGAACCCTGGTCAAGGGCGCGACGCCCGACGAGCGCGCTGTCGCGGCCCACAAGATTTGCCGCGCGATTGATCGCACAAATCTGTCCGATGAGGACCGCGCCAGCGCCGAGGATATACTTCGGGTCATGGCGGCCGACGCTGGGGAATTGGTGCGTCGCGCTTTGGCGGTCACCCTAAAAAACTCGCCGGTCGTGCCCCGCGATGTTGCTCTGAAGCTGGCCGCTGATCTGGACAGTATCGCCCTGCCGATGTTGTCGTCGTCGCCGGTGTTTACCGATGCAGACTTGGTTGAGATCCTGGCGAAGGGCGAGGCGGTTCGACAGGTGGTGATCGCCAAGCGACCACGCCTTTCGCAGACGGTCACTGCCGCCATTGCCGAGTGCGGCGTCGAGCGCGCTGTTGAGGCGGCTTGCGCCAATGACAATGCTGACTTTGCCGAGGCGACTCTGCAGCAAATCATCACCAAGTTTGAAGCTTCCGAGCGGGTATTGGCCGCGGTGGCTTATCGCGATGTGCTGCCGCTTTCGGTGACCGAAAAGCTCATCGATATGGTGGGTGACGCTGTGCGCGATCATCTGCTCAATCATCAAGAAGTCTCCCCGGAGTTGGCCCTGGAGATCGTCATGGGCACCAAGGAGCGTGCCACGATAGATCTGGTCGATCAGGCCGGGCGTGCAGGAGATGTGCGGGGCTTCGTAACCCATTTGCACAAGCACGAGCGGCTCACAGCTTCGTTGCTGCTCCGTGCCCTGGCGCATGGCCACATGACGTTTTTCGAGTGGGGTCTGTCGGAATTGGCAACTGTGCCGCACCACCGAACTTGGCTGATGATCCACGACGCTGGACCCTTGGGCTTGCGGGCGATCTATGAGCGATCAGGTATGCCGGCCCGCCTGTTCCCCGCCTTCCGCGCAGCAGTGGACACCTACCACTCCATGGAGTTTGAAGGCGGTGCCAAGGACCGGGAGCGATTTCAGGAAAAGATGCTTCAGCGGTTCCTGACCCAACCGGCCCAGGCGGCACGGGAAGATATCGACTATCTGCTCGACAAGATGGACCGCCTCTCAAAAGAGACGCGTCAGGACGTTAGATCCCTAGAGGTTGGCTAGGTCCACACTAGAGTCTCATTGCGAAGCACCGCGCAGGGCGCCAAGCTGTGACCATGACCCAAGATGCTCCGAAGATCGCGCCGGATAGCGCGATCAAGCCCGCCGCGACAATTCTGATCCTTCGCGACCACCCCACCTTTGAAGTCTTGATGGTCAAGCGCCATCATCAGATCGACTTCGCCTCAGGTGCCTTGGTGTTTCCAGGCGGCAAGAGCCATGAGGGCGACCACGACCCGGCGTGGCGTGATCATTGCTTGGGATTTGATGACTTCGACGCGGTGCAGCGGCCCCTGAGGATCGCGGCCATCCGCGAGGTCTTCGAGGAAGCCGGCATCCTATTGGCGCGCCACACGGATGGTTCGGCTATGGGCGATGATGTCGCGCCGATGGATGTGCGCAAGGCGGTCGATGCCGGAGAATTGTCCTTCCTGAAGGTGGTCAATGACTTGGATGCCAAACTTGATTTGAATTCCCTCACCGTTTTCGCGCGTTGGATCACGCCGCCGCTCACGCCAAAGCGGTTTGACACATGGTTTTACATCGCCGAAGCGCCGGAAGATCAGCTGGCCGCCTGTGATGGTCGCGAGACCGTCGACGCCGAGTGGATTGAGCCATCAGAGGTGTTGCGTCTGGCCGATGCAGGCGAGCGAAAGGTCATTTTCCCAACGCGCATGAATGTTCAGCTCTTGGCCGAGGCCTCCAGCGCGGCGGACTGTGTGGCGCGGGCCCAGGCTCGCACACTCGTAACGGTCTTGCCGGAGATCCGGGACACGCCCAATGGCAAGGTGTTGGCATTGCCCCCGAACGCCGGTTACGGGGTGGTTGAGGAGCCGCTAGACCGCGTCATCTAGATTCTTGAATTGACGCTGATTTTCCGCTCAGCGGGATTCCACTTAAGCGGATGGATCTAAGCTCCAAACTCCGTGACCTTGCGCTCCAATTCCTGAATCAGCACCCGACCGATCGGGTGATCATCGGTCTTGATGCCATCTCGTACAGCGGCCTTGATGGCGGCAATGTGGGCGTCGATCAGCGCCAAGGGTGCCTCCAAACGCTTATCTTTATCGTCGATCAGCTTGCAGAGCGACCCGCCGATACGGGTGATCAGCGGGAAGCCGTATGTGGTCCCGAGGCCCTTCAGATCGTGGGCCCGAAGGTAGAGCGCCTCCATGTTCTCGACGGAGATACCTTCGGTCTTCACCCGTTGGCGCGAGGCGTCGAGTTTGGCGACCTCATCGCTAAGCCATTGTCCAAAGTTGCTGGACAGCCCCTGGAGCGCAGCCTCGGCCTTGGCGATGGCTGCGGGATCGATGGCCCCAAACCGCCCGCCTACCTTGAGTTTCAAGGCGTTGGACGGCGGAATAATCTGACCTGATGTGGGTACGGACACTTTAGGCTCCTGGAATCACGCAGGTGCCCAATATAGGCGCAATCCCTTAATAACGCATGAGGTGATTGATCTGGCTTCAGACTGAAAACTGCTCGGCTAAGACGCGTTCTTCCAGGCTACGACCGGCGTCGAACAGGATGTGCATGCCGGTGTCGCGATCCTCAGCCACGTGGACCTCGACCACATCGCGGACCTCGAAATTGTCGGCGACGGCGCTGACCGGCCGCTTGTCAGCTTCCAGGATTTCGAACGAAACGCGGGCCGTGTGACCCAGCAATGCTCCGCGCCAGCGGCGAGGTCTGAAGGCGCTGATCGGCGTCAAGGCCAGAACCCGGGCATCCAGGGGAATAATCGGCCCGTGAGCAGAGAGGTTATAGGCCGTAGAGCCGGCAGGTGTGGAGACCAGGGCACCGTCACAGGAAAGCTCTGCCAAACGGACCTTGTCGTCAATCGAGATGCGAAGCTTCGCGGTTTGGCGGGTCTGCCTGAGCAATGATACCTCATTGATCGCCATGGCTTCGTGGACAAGACCCTGAGCATCGATCGCGCGCATCTTGAGCGGATGTATGACGGCGTGTTCGGCAGCGGCGATGCGGTCGAGGAGGCCATACTCGGCATACTCGTTCATCAGGAAGCCGACCGAACCGCGATTCATGCCGTAGATCGGGCGCCGGCTGGCCCGCTGATCATGCAGGACCTCCAGCATGAACCCGTCACCGCCCAGAGCCACGATGACGTCGGCATGGGCATTTCCCGCGTCGCCGTATCGCGCCGCAAGGCGCGTGCGGGCTTCCTGAGCCTCAGGCCGGTCGCTGGCGAGGAAGAACAGTTTGGTCAAGTTGGGTCCCTAGGAACGATGACATCGCCACAAAGTCGCGAATGGTCGGGCTTGTCAAACCCATGCCGGGTAAGGCGTTGACTGTCCAATCCTATGACGGTGTCCTATGATCGCTGAAAATGGAGGAAGACCTTGGCGCAACCCTTATTGCTGGCCCTCGATCAGGGGACAACCTCGACACGGGCGATCCTTTTTGACCTCGCGGGTTCGCCATTAGGGGAGGCAGGACGACCGCTGGAGCAGTTTTTTCCTGCCGACGGATGGGTCGAGCATGACGCCAATGAGATTTTCGCCACCAGCGTCGCCGTCATCGACCAAGTGCTGACCGGGGCCGGCCTGCGCGCTGTCGATGTCGCCGCCATCGGCATCACCAATCAGCGCGAGACCGTGGTTGTTTGGGACAAGGCGACAGGCGAACCGATCCACAGGGCCATCGTTTGGCAAGATCGTCGGACGGCCGGCACCTGTGAAGCACTGCGGGCATCGGGCGTTGAGCCACGGGTCACCGAGATCACCGGGCTGTTGCTGGATCCCTATTTCTCCGGCACCAAGATCGCGTGGCTGTTGGACAATGTGCCCGGAGCGCGTGCGCGCGCTGCGGTTGGTGAGTTGCTGGCCGGAACCATGGATTGTTGGCTGATCTGGAAGCTGACCGGCGGCAGAGTCCATGCCACAGACGCCACCAATGCCTCTCGCACCCTGCTGTTCGACATCGAGCGGCAAGCATGGTCCGCCGAGATGTTGGAGCACTTGCGCGTTCCCGCTTCGCTATTGCCCAAGGTCTTGGACTGCGCGGACGACTATGGGGTGACCGATGCGGCCCTGTTTGGTCACGCCATCCCAATCCGAGGCGTGGCCGGCGACCAGCAGTCCGCCTTGATGGGGCAAGGGTGCATCCATCCGGGCGAGATGAAGGCGACCTATGGCACGGGTTGTTTCATGCTGCTCAATACCGGGACGGCGCGACCGGTTTCCCATTCCAAACTGCTGACCACCGTCGCCGCGCGACTGAACGGCAAAACCAGCTATGCCCTGGAAGGTTCGATCTTCATGGCCGGTGCGGCTTTGCAGTGGGTCAATGAGGGGCTGGGCGTAACCGGTGGCGGCGGGGCCGTCGAAGCCCTGGCCCAGACGGCGCATCCCGACCACGGTGTGGTGATGGTGCCGGCCTTCACCGGCCTGGGCGCGCCCTGGTGGGACGCTGACGCGCGGGGCGCATTGTTCGGCATGACCCGCGACACCGGCCTGGCCGAGATCGCCCAGGCAGCGCTGGACTCTTGCGCTTTGCAGACCCGCGATCTGGTCGAGGCCATGCGGGCCGATGCGCCGGAGTCGTTTGGCGCAGGCGTAGAACTGAGGATCGACGGCGGCATGTCGCGTTCGGCTTGGTTTAGTCAGCGACTGTCTGACCTTACGGGAATAGCGGTTGGCCGTGCGACCTATCAGGAGACCACGGCGCTTGGTGCGGCCCTGTTTGCCGGGATAGGCGCTGGAGTTTATGCGGATGCTGAGGCGGCGGCTGCAGCGCGGCCTGCGACGCAGCCTTACGCGCCCAAGCTGGATGCCCATCACCGCGAGAGCGCCTATGCGCGCTGGTTGGACGCGGTGGCGCGGGTTCGGACCTCATAGCCGGTTCGATGCTGGATATTCCCGATGCTGTGCGCCTTGCCGCCCAATCTCTGGGTGGCGCGAGCCTGGACTGGTTGAACAGCCTAGAAGACCAGATCGCGCACCTGGCTGACGACTGGGGCTTGGAGATCGGCCAATCTTTGTCGGGCGGCTCCGGCGGCTATGGGGTTGAGGCAACCCGTATAGTCGATGGTCTAGCCGCAGTCTTGAAGCTGCACATGGTGGGGCATGAACCCTTCGACCATGAAGTCGCGGTGCTGCGGGCTGCGCAAGGGCGAGGTTATGCCACGATCTTGGATCATGACCCGGTTCGCGCGGCGACCCTGCTGGAACGGCTGGGTGTGCCGCTCAGCCGGCTCGGCCTCCCGGCGGACGAGCAGATCGCCGTGATTTGTCGCACGCTGCAGGACGCTTGGCGGACGAGGCCGGTTGGCTTGGACTTGATGACGGGTGCCGGAAAGACCGAGCTGCTGGCCCAGATGATCGGGCAAATGTGGGATGAACAGGGTCGTCCCTGCGGTCAGAAGGTCATTGATCAGGCTCTGAGATACTGCGGACAACGGGCGCAGGCCTTCAATCGGGCCACCTCAGTGCTGGTCCACGGCGATGCCCATCCTGGGAATACGCTTCAGTCGCTCAGTGATCCTAGTCAGTTCAAATTTGTCGATCCCGACGGACTATTTGCGGAGCGCGCCTGTGATTTGGCGGTGCCCATGCGCGACTGGGATGAGGCGATGTTGCAGGGCGATAGCGTGGCTATGACGCGGGCTCGCTGCGCACGGCTCTCAGGCCTGACCGGTGTCGATCCCGACGCCATCTGGCAATGGGGGTTCATGGAGGGGGTCTCCACGGGCCTCTATCTGTGCAAGTTGGGTCGACCGGAGCTAGGGACTGTGATGCTGCGGGTCGCCGAGACCCTGGTTGGCCACGAGCCGGGCTAAAGTCGCACTTGCGCGGGGCCGGCGACCAAGCGCCCCACCTGTTTGGCCTGCGCAAAGCCCTGGGCCAGGACCAGACTCATGACGGTATCGGCTTGACCAGGGGCCACGGCGATCAAGAGCCCGCCGCTGGTTTGGGGGTCGCAGAGCAGGTCGCGGTGCCAGTCTGGGAGGGCATCTGCTCCGACGATGCGAGTTCCGTAGCTGGCCCAATTGCGTACCGCGGCACCTGTGCGGACACCCGCTTGGGCCAGGGCCTGAACGCCTGGAAGCAGGGCTGGGGCGTTGGCGTCGATCTCCACCGTCAACCCACTGCCGCGGGCGATCTCTAGGGCGTGACCCAGCAGACCAAATCCCGTGACGTCGGTCATGGCGTGGACGCCGAGGTGGCTGCCCAACTCACGGCCCACCGTGTTGAGTTGGGTGGTGGTGGCGATCAGGGCGTCATAACCCCCCGCGTCGAGCTTTTCTTGCTTGAACGCCGCACTCAGCACGCCGACGCCGAGCGGCTTGGTGAGGATCAGCACGTCACCGACTTTAGCGCCGCTGTTCTTCAACACCCGGCCGGGATGGACGAGGCCCAGCGCCACCAGGCCATAGATGGGCTCGACGCTATCGATGGAATGGCCGCCAGCGACGGGAATGCCGGCGGCGGCGCAGACACTGGCCCCGCCCGCCAGGATCTGGCCGATGGTGGCGGGCGACAGCTTGTCGATGGGCATGCCGAGAATGGCCAGCGCCAGGATCGGGGTGCCGCCCATGGCATAGATGTCTGAGAGCGCATTGGTCGCCGCGATCCGCCCGAAATCGAAGGGATCATCGACCACCGGCATGAAAAAGTCGGTGGTGGCCACCAGGGCCTGTTCGTCGTTGAGACGCCAGACGGCGGCGTCGTCAGAGGTCTCCGTGCCGACCAGCAGATTGGGGAAGGCTGCAGCCGCGGGCATCTTGGACAGGATTTCCTGCAGGACTGCCGGAGCGATCTTGCAGCCACAGCCGCCGCCGTGGGCGAGGGAGGTCAGGCGAACGGTGTCGAGCATGGGGAGGCCTTGGGCAGGTGGATCGGCTCACTCTTAGCCTGTCCATTGCGCATGTCGCCAGCCATGCCTTGGAAGTGCTAACCCTTGGCCATGACGATACCGGTGACAAAGGACGTGGACGCCAAAGCCCTGGCTCGGTTTGATGCGATCATCGATGTGCGCAGTCCGGGCGAGTTTGCGGAAGATCACCTGCCGGGCGCAGAGAACCTGCCCGTGCTGGACGACGTTGAGCGGGCGCAGGTGGGCACCATCTATGTGCAAGAGTCGCGGTTCCTGGCCCGGCGGGTCGGGGCGGCGCATGTGGCGCGCAATATCGCCAAGCATTTGGAACACGGTCTGAGAGATCGTCCGGCCGGGTTCAAGCCGCTGATCTATTGCTGGCGAGGCGGGCAGAGGTCCAACGCCATGGCGACGATCTTGAGCCAGGTGGGCTGGCCGGTGACCCTGTTGGAGGGCGGTTACAAGACCTATCGGCGGGCGGTGCAATCGCGGCTTTATGAGACTGCGTCGGCGTTGAAGCTGGTGCTGTTGGACGGCCATACGGGCACGGCCAAGACGGAGATCCTGCAACGGCTGGCGGCTAGGGGCGTGCAGACCTTGGACCTGGAAGGCCTGGCAAACCATCGCGGCTCGCTGTTCGGGGCGATGGGCGCTCAGCCCAGCCAGAAGATGTTTGAGAGCCGGTTGTTGGGGGCGCTGGATCAGCTTGATTCCGGCAAAGCGATCCTCGTCGAGGCCGAGTCCAGCAAGATCGGCGAACGCATGATCCCGCCGCTGATCTGGCGGGCGATGCAGATTGCCCCGCGGATTGAAATCCGCGCGCCGCTGGAGGCGCGGGCGGCCTATCTGGTCAGCGCCTATCGCGACGTGATCGAAGACCGCGAGGTAATCGACGCGGCCTTCATGCGTTTGCCGGTTTATCCGGGGCAGAAACGGTTGGAGAACTGGCGCGGCCTGGCCGATGCTGGGGCCTTCGTGGAGTTGGCCTCTGACCTGATGGAGCACCACTACGACCCGGCCTATGACCGCTCTGCGCGGAAGGACGAGCGGGCGTGTTTGGCGGTGGTGGAGTTGGCGGACTTGAGCGAGGCGGAGCAGGAGAGGGCAGTGGGGGTCGTGACCGAAATCTTAGAAGCCGAGTTCAGTGCGCAGGCTTGATATGATATTGATTTATGATATCGTATGAGCATGAATGGTCGTCACCGGCGAACGCTCGATCAGATCTTCGCGGAGCCGACGCCGGCTAGTTTGCGATGGAATGAGATTGAGGCACTGTTCAGGGCGTTAGATGCAGAAATCAGCGAAGGCGCTGGTAGCCGAGTGTGGGTGGCTTTGTGCGGAGTTCGAGCCGTCTTCCATCGCCCGCATCCTAGCCCCGACACCAAACGCAGTAGCTTGCGGGCGGTTCGAGAGTTTCTGATCGTGGCCGGTATTCGACCGGGAGAGGAGTGAATCATGTTGGAATACAAAGGATATGTCGGAACCGTCGAA
>JANLPK010000020.1:0-48551 GCA_031367205.1 Alphaproteobacteria bacterium | reverse complement strand
TGAGGAGGATGATCGGTTTGCGCAAGGCGAATATCGCACAATCATCATCGGCCACGCGCAGGCCAGTATCCTTGCCGTTGTTTACACCGAGTCCAATCAGAACCTGATCCGAATCATTTCTGCACGCCCGGCCACACCCATTGAACGCAGGACCTATGAGCATCATCGCCTACACCCCTAAGCCCGGCCATATCTTCAAGATCCCGGCCAGCGAACTTGCACGGCTGGAGGCGATGACGGATGCCGAGATTGAAGCCGCAGCTCTGGCCGATCCCGACAACCCGCCCATCGAGGAGGCGCGCCTGCACCGCATGGCTTTGGGGCGGGAGGTGCGGCTGATCCGGCAGGCGACCGGTCTTAGCCAGCCTCAGTTCGCGACGCGCTACCAGATCGGATTGGGGCGACTGCGGGATTACGAGCAGGCCCGGTCAGAGCCCGATTTTCCAGTGATGGCCTATCTGCGGCTGATCGCAGACTATCCGGACGTGGCTGATGCGGTGGTGGCGAAGCTGCGGGGGTGAGGTGGATCATGAACAATGATGAATTCAAACCGGTCCGCCATGATGGCAAAGCAGCCCTCGCCAAGGCGATGAAGCGACCGGGTTTTGCCGAGGCGTGGCAGGCGAGTGCTGAGTTCTATGAAGCGGTAGCTATTGGGTATCTGGAGATTGCGCGCGGAGATGTGGCACCCTTGGAGCCGTTGGACCAATTTCTGGTGAAGGTTCGACAGGGTCGATAGCTGTAGGTGAAAGTGTGGCTAGGCTAACCGGCAAGCAACTCGCAGCGAACCATCAACTGACCTTCGCTCAGTCCCGCTATCGCGAGTCAGGCGATTGGTACCATCTGCTGACAGTGTTTCCAGCAGCGCTCATGGACGAGGGTGGTTACATCGGATTCGCATCAAAGGACGACTATGATGCCTTCATTAGTCGAGGCGAAAAAGCCGGAATCAAGCAAACTCTGGTGACGAACACGCTCACCGTAAAAGGCGGTATCGCTGCTCGCCATGGCTATATCCGGTTCAAGGCATCTTCTACATTTCCTGAAGAAATAGCTGATCCCGCTACGGTGATAGAAGGCGCAAAACGCCTGATTACAGTCAACGCCTATGAGCGCGACAGGTCGGCCCGCGAAATTTGCATCAGGAAATGGGGCACCACTTGTTTTGCCTGTGAATTCAATTTTCGATCAGTTTACGGTGAGCTCGGCGAGGGCTTCATTCACGTTCACCACCTAACGCCAATATCCGCAATTGCAGAGGCGTATGTGCTCACACCTGAGTCCGACATGCGGCCCGTTTGCCCAAATTGCCATGCGATGCTGCACCGCCACGATCCGCCATTGTCAATTGAGGAACTCCGAAGCGTCATTGGACAGGAGATTACCAAGTCAGCTGGCAAACCTCCGGGCCCTCAATAGTCACACAGAAATGCTGCACCCATGCCTTGCAGCATAGGTGCAGCATAAACTGCGGTAAGTCGCGGAAAATCCGCTACTTTTCGTTACCGAAGATCACGGTCCCGCTGGCGGCGAACATGCCGCCGACGCCGTGGGAGACGCTGATTTTTGCGTCTTTGATTTGGGCCGCTGCGGTGCCGCGAAGTTGCCGCACGCTCTCTTGCAGGGCGTACATGCCGTACATGCCTGAGTGCATATAGCTCAGCCCGCCGCCATTAGTGTTGAGCGGGAGTTTGCCGCCAATCGCGGTGTTGCGGTCGTTGATGAAGCCGGCGGCTTCGCCGGGTTTGCAGAAGCCGAGGTCCTCTAGGCCATAGAGCGGCAGGTGGGCGAAGGCGTCGTAGATCATCAGGTGGTCGACATCGGCGTGGCTAATACCGGCTTCGTCGAAGGCTTTCTTGCCCGAGACGCGGAAGGCTTTGGAGGAGTTGAAGTCTTCCATCTGGCTGACCATCGGGGTTTCGACGCTTTCGCCGGTGCCGCGGATATAGACCGGCTTGGTCGGGAAATCCTTGGCGCGGTCGGCGCTGGTGAGGATCAGTGCGCCACCGCCGTCAGTGACCAGGCAGCACATTAGCTTGCGAAACGGCCAGGCGATCATGTCGGAGTTCAGCACATCCTCGACGGTGATCGGGTCTTTGAAGCTGGCTCGGGGGTTGAGCGCGGCCCATTCACGCTGGATCACCGCGACCATGGCCAAGTCACGCTCGGTATAGCCGCGCGTCTTGAGGTAACGCATGACCGGGATGGTGAACATGGTCGGCGGCCCGCCGGCCCCGAACGGCATTTCGAACTGGCCCATCAGGCTGGACGGCGCGCGACCGAACCCGCCGGAGCCCACGCGGGAACGGCCGGACTCGCCGTGGGTGATCAGCACGGTCTTGCAGAGGCCCTCATTGATCGCTGCGGCCGCATGGCGGACGTGCAGCATGAACGAGCAGCCGCCGACACTGGTGCCGTCGGCATAGGTGGGCGTGATGCCCATATAGTGGGCGAGGTCCACGGGTGAGATGCCGGCGCAGGCTACGCCGTCGATGTCGCTCGGCTTGAGGCCCGCGTCCTTCATGGCGTTCAGCGCGGCGTCAGCGTGCAGGCCGATGACCGAGACGTCCGGTATCTTGCCCATTTTGGTGGTTTCGGCGGCCCCGACGACCGCTACGGAATTGGGTTTCATAGTCGTTTAGCCCTTCACGGGTTGGAATAGCGGAAGGGAGATATCGTCGTTCTGTTTGTCGAAGATCACCTCAACGGCCATGTCCAGCTGCAGGGCCTCCGGCGTCTGCGGGCAACCGACGATATTGGTCATCATACGCGGGCCCTCGGCCAGTTCCACCACGGCGATAGAGTGCGGCTCGGTGCCCATGTCCGGGCGCGGACGGTTGTTGATGACGTAGGAATAGAGGGTGGCTTTGCCGCTGGCGGCATAGATCTCCACCTCGCGGTTGGCGCATTTTGGACAAAAGGCCCGGGGCGGGAAATAGCTGTGCTTACAGGCGACGCAGCGCTGGAGGCGAAGCTCGCCGTCACGGCAACCCTCCCAGAAATGCCGGGTCTCCGGCGTGGGCTCTGGCAACATTCTGGGCATGGGTGAAATGGTCCTTAAGTGAAAATGGCATCGGTGCGCGGAAAATTCGCGCGATGAGCAATGAAGCCGAGCTTGGCGGCCTTGTCGATGGCAGGCGAGAAGAGATTGACCAGGAAGGGGGATCTCGGCCCGCAGATGTGAGAGATGGTCGGACCAGACTAGCCGCCAACAACACCCTTGGCCGTCAGCTCCGCGATCTCTGATGCCGCCAGCCCCAGAGCCGTCAACACCTCGCCGCTGTGTTGCCCAAGCGTCGGTCCGGGCCAGCGCACGCTGCCGGGGGTTTCCGACATCTTTGGGAAGGCGTTCTGCATCTTGATGGCTCCAAACACCGGATGCTGGGTTTCCACGATTGCATCGCGCGCCCGGAACTGTTCGTTCTCCAGCATGTCAGGTGCGCGGAACACCCGGCCTGACGGGATGCCCTTGTCCTCCAACAGCGCCAGCAGATCGGCCAACACCCAGGTCTTGGTCCAGCTCGCAATTATGAGGTCCAGCTCGATCTGGTTCTCTCCGCGGGCCGCATGGCTCGAAAATTTCGGATCGATCGCCAAATCCGCCCGCCCCATCACCTCAGCCAACCTCGCAAACACCGTGTCACCGTTGCCGCCGATCAGGATCATCTCATCGCCGGCACAGGGATAGACATTGGACGGCGCAATGCCGGGCAGGACGGCCCCTGACCTCTCGCGCACGTAACCGGTCAGGTCATATTCGGTGACGAGGTTCTCCATCACGGCCAGCACGCTCTCATAGAGGGCCGCATCGATCATTTGGCCGCGCCCGGTGTTTGCGCGGTGGTGCAGCGCCATGGTGATGCCCATCACCGCGTGCATGGCCGTGAGGCTGTCGCCGATGGAAATTCCGGCCCGCGCGGGTGGGCGATCGGGTTCGCCTGTCACATGGCGCAGCCCCCCCATGGCTTCACCGATCAGGCCGTAGCCCGCCCGGCTCGCATAGGGTCCGGTCTGGCCGAACCCCGAGACCCTCGCCATGATCAGCCGCGGATTGCGCGCGGCCAGCGCCTCATAACCCATGCCCCATTTCTCCATGGTGCCGGGCCGAAAATTCTCGATCAGGATATCGGCCTGATCGATCAGGGCTTGAGCAATCGCCCGTCCCTTCGGCACCCGCAGATCGAGCGCCAGCGAGCGCTTGTTGCGCCCGATCACCGGCCACCAGGGCGACAGACCCTTCGGCAGAGACCTCCCCCATTGCCGCATGGGATCGCCGCCCTTGGGGTCTTCGATCTTGACCACATCAGCCCCGAAGTCGCCGAGGATCTGGCCGCAGAAGGGTCCGGCGATCAGGGTGCCCATTTCGATGACCTTCAGGTCAGCAAGCGGGCCGGTGGCGGCGGTGGCGGTCATGGTCAGTTTCCGGCTGGAGATGGCTCTTGGAACCCGAGCTAAAGGGGCGTGTCAATCGGGCGTCGGCACTCGCCTAGGGTTCCCTAAACTTGAGCGCGGGGGTATGGGCGGGGCATGACCCAATATGTGTTTGCACCACCCCCCGTGATCTCTGTGCCCGTGGAAGGAGCGAATGATCGCTTCCCCGTCCGGCGCATCCTCTGTGTCGGCCGCAACTACACCGCCCACCGGGTCGAGATGGGCGGTGATGATCGTGATCCTCCGTTCTTCTTTTCCAAGCCCGCCGACGGCCTGGTCCTGCCGGGGTCTGACCTGCCCTATCCCAGCGTAACGGCGAACCTGCACCACGAGATCGAGCTGGTGGTGGCCCTGAAGTCCGGCGGTGCCAATGTGCCGGTCGAGCAGGCTTTGGACCTGGTCTTTGGCTACGCGGTCGGCGTCGACCTCACGCGCCGCGACCTGCAGAACGCTGCGAAAGACAAGGGTCAGCCTTGGGAATCCGCCAAGACCTTTGATGCCTCTGCCCCGATCTCGGCGATCAAGCCCTGGACGGGAGCCCCACCACAGGGCCGCATCGCCATCAGCGTGAACGGCACGGTCAAGCAGGACTCAGTGGTCTCGCTGATGATCTGGAATGTGGCGGAGATTATTTCTGAGGCCTCCAAGCTCTGGGCCCTGGCGGCGGGCGACCTGATCTATACCGGCACTCCGGAGGGTGTCGGGCCCCTGGTCCGCGGTGACAAGGTTTCCGGCGAGATCGAGGGCGTTGGCCAGGTGAGTTTTACGGTCACGGCATGAGCCTGACCCTTTATAGCGCTTGGCGCGCCACGGCACCCTATCGGGTGCGGATCGGGTTGGCCCTGAAGGGACAAGCCTATGACTATGTTCCCGTCGATCTGTTGGGCGGCGAGCAACACAAGGCCACCTACCGAGCGATCAACCCCCAGCGCCTGACCCCGGCGCTCGATCTCGGCGACGGCTCGGAGATCATGACTCAGAGCCTAGCGATCCTGGAGTGGCTGGACGAAACCCATCCGGAACCCGCCTTGCTGCCGAAGGATCCCCGTGACCGCGCCCGCGTCCGCGCCATGGCGCTGGTGGTGGCTTGCGACATCCACCCGCTCAACAACACCCGCGTGGGCCGCGCACTCAGCGCCATGGGCATCGAACCGCCCCGATGGGCCAAATGGACCGAACGCTGGATTGTCGATGGGTTCAACACCCTGGAGCCGATGATCGCCGGTCATGGCGGCGGCTACAGTTTCGGCGATCAGCCGGGACTGGCCGATATCTGCTTGATCCCCCAGGTCTATTCGGCCCGCCGCTTCGAGGTCGATCTTGAGGCCTATCCGGCGATCCGCGCTGTGGCCGATCGCTGCGCTGAGCATCCCGCCTTCATCGCCGCCCACCCCGACAACCAACCTGACGCGAAGACATAGAGTCCCATGCTGGAAGACCTTAAAGGCAACAATCGACGATGGGCCGCCGGCAAGTTGGCCGCCGACCCCGGGTTCTTCAAGCGGCTCTCCGAACAACAGAGCCCGGAATATCTGTGGATCGGCTGCTCCGACAGCCGGGTGCCGGCCAATGACATTGTGGCGCTCGATCCGGGTGAACTGTTCGTCCACCGCAATGTGGCCAACCTGGCCCCGCCTCAAGATGCAAATTACCTATCGGTGCTGCAGTTTGCGGTGGACGTGCTCAAGGTCAAACACATCATGGTGGTCGGCCACTATGGCTGTGGCGGCGTCGCGGCTGCGGTGGATGGTCAAAGACGGGGCTTGGTGGATCACTGGCTGCACCCGATCCGTGAGGTCTATGCCGACAACCGCCAGGAGCTGGAACGCCTCGGCGAAGGCCGACCGCGCCTCGACCGTCTTTGCGAACTGAATGTCATGCGCCAAGTCAAGAATGTTGCTTCGGACGTTTTCGTGCAGGATGCCTGGGCGCGCGGCCAAAGCCTGTGCGTCCATGGTTGGGTCTATTCCCTGGCTGACGGCTTAGTCATCGACTTGAACGTCAGTGTCGCTGACCCGGCGGGTTTGGCAGATCTTTAGTTTCCTCTGACCCGAACCCGGCTTGTGGCCTTGCGGCCTTGGCCATCCACCACCGTCAACTGGTAGAAGCCCGGACCGGCCGGCCGCCACACCGCGCGCCCACTGACCCGATCGCGATTGAGCGGTTGACCCTCCACGTACCAGCTTAACCCTTCGCCCCCAGCGGCAAGAACCAGACCCCGTGAGTTCGGGCCGAACCCATCAACCCGCACGGTAGCCTTGTCCGGCGGGAAGATCAGCCGTGGACCCTCTGTCACCTGAGACAGGGTCGTTAGGGATTGTGGAACCGCCTTGGGCGCGATGGCGCGGGGAGCCACGGGTGGAGCGTCCAACAGATCGGCGACATCGAACAGCAACGGCAAGGCTGAGTCCCGTCCGGTCACCCCACCCCGCGCGCCACCATCAGCGCGACCTGTCCACACGACGATCGCGTAGTGACCCACGATGCCCGCCGCCACCGCGTCCCGGAAGCCGTAGGAGGTGCCGGTCTTGAAGGCCATGAGCGGTCGCCCCTTGGTCAGGGCCGAAGCGGTCACGCCGCTCGGCGGCGGAGTCTCGCGCAGGATATCCAACACCTGCTGCGCGGCTGCGGCCCGCATCAGCCGGCGGCCACCTTGACGGGCGCGCTTGGCGGCCTCTGTCTCTGTCCAAGCCAGAGGCTTGGCCACCCCGCCGTCGCCCAAGGCCGCATAGAGCTTGGCCAAGTCACGCAGGCTGATACCCACGCCACCCAGCGCCAGGGCCAACCCGGCTGTTCGCGTCTGGGTCTTGGGCCGCACCAGCGTGATATCGGCTGCTGTCATCCGCGCCTCGAAGGTGGCCGGGTCGATTTTCTGCAACAGCGCCACTGCGGGCACGTTCAGCGAGTGGGATAGGGCGTCGCGCGCAGTGACCTTGCCGTGGAACACACGGTCGAAGTTTTCCGGCTGATAGTCAGCGAACCGCCGCGGCGAATCCTCCAACACGGTGTCGGGCGCGGCGATCCCATCGTCAAAAGCCATGCCGTAGATAAAGGGCTTTAGCGACGAACCGGGCGAACGGAACGCGCGGGTCATGTCGATCCACCCGCCCGCGCGGTCAAGGCCGCCGGAACCGATAGCAGCACGGACTCCGCGCGTGGGAATATCCACCACCAGAATGGCGGCGGTGTCCTGCGGACCCTGGGCATGGGCCACCCGCGCCGCCAGGGGTTCCAAGCGTTTCTGAAGGTCGGCGTCCAGGGTTGAGACCACGGAAGCCTGACTGAGCGGCGCGGCGCGTGCCAATTGCCCGGCCACATGCCAAGCCAAACTGGGGAAGGGTGATCTTTGCGGCAGAGGATCATTGTCAGCCTCAGCGGCTTCTACCTCGGTGATGCGGCGAGTTCGGATCATTTTGTCGAGGACCGCTCGCCTTGCGTCCCGCGCTGCCTCCGGCTTGCGATCGGGACGCCTTGCCTCCGGCGATTGCGGCAAGGCAATCAGCATCGCTTGCTCGCCAAGAGTCAGACTGGCGGGCTCGTGGCCGAAATAGGAGAGACTGGCCGCGCGCACCCCCTCCAGATTGCCCCCATAGGGGGCAAGGGTCAGATAGAGCGACAAGATCTCACGCTTCGAAAGCCGCGCTTCGATCTGCAGGCTGCGCGCCATCTCGATGAATTTGGACGCCAGATTACGCGGTCGTGGTTCTAGCAGCCGCGCGGTCTGCATGGTCAGTGTCGAGGCACCCGAGGTTGGGTGGCCATGGATCAACGCCGATCCCACAGCACGCGCCACCGCCACCGGGTCGACGCCGGGGTGCCACCAAAATCGGGCGTCCTCAATGGCGACCAAACGCTTCTGGAAGATCGGGTCGGTGCGGGCAAGATCGGCTCGAATACGCCAGCGACCGTTCTCCACAGGCAAGGCGCGAAGCCAAGCCCCCCGCCGGTCTAACGCCACCGGCGACGTTCGCTCCGCCCGACCCATGTCCGGCGGCACGAGCGCGTCGAGCGCGCACACCGTCACTTCGACGGCCAGCACGGCCACCAGCGCCTTGGTCAGTCGCCTCACCAACCCCGACTGTTCGCCTTGGATCACGGACCAGGCGCGATGGCGATGCGGCCGGCTCCGGTTCGAGCTCCAAGTGCTGGACGATACATATCGCGAGCCTGGGCCCCGGGCAGCAAGAACTCACCAGGCGTGACCGCGCGGGCCACATAGGCAAAGCTGAAGGCTCCGCGACCCGGCAGATCCATGGCCGCCACATAGCGGTCATCGCGGCTCTCTTGGACCGACGCACTTGAGAGCGTGCCCAGGAACCGGAAGGGTCCACTCTGCGCATCATCAGGCCCCAGCACGGTCTCGATCTCAAAGCCGGCCGGCAGAGCATCATCCACCACCAGGGCCGTCGACCGCGCCTGGGCTGACCGGCCTGACACCAAGACGATCACCCGGTCACCTTGGTGTAGGCCCGCCGGATCGACCGGTCCGCCGGTGAACGAAAGCAGTCGCTTGGAAAGCTGGAAGCCCGCGGTCGATGGCGCAGGCGCGGCAATCGGCGTGCCCGTCACGCTCACCATCCGCCAGATCGACCCGCCGGCATTGACGAAGTGTGCCGCGGCCAACTTTCCCACAGCCCATCGCGGGGCGCCGGTAGCACCAGCCACCGAGAAGGCTCCAGTGGCTGTGACCTTGAGGGGGCCGGCAGCTTTCAGCATGTAATGGGCGGCCTGCAATAGGCGCGCCTGCTCTTGGGTGTTCAGGCTGTCGGGATCTTTGACGGCATTTTCCAGGCGCCCTTGCAACGACCGCGCCAGATCAACCTCTCCGGCCTCATAGCTCAGGGCCACAATAGCGGCCAAGTCCCTCAGCGGGCTTTGATACCAGTCATTATCCTGTCGATAGCCCAAGGCCCCAATGGCTTGCTTCAGCGCAGATCGCGCGCGCGCGTGATCGCCCATCAGTGCCAATCCTGCTCCGATCTGCGCCTTGGCGAGGGGCGAAGGCTCAGACTTCATCTGAACGTCGTGCCACCAGCGTAGCCGCGCCAAGTCGCCGCGCCCGCCCTTAGCCAGCACATAGAGGGCATAGGCCGATGCGCGGCTGCGCAGGGACTCCGTCGCCTTCTTGGTGGCTTCTGGCGATCCCGCCCAGCCGGTGGGGTATTCCAGCCGGTAAGCCACCGAACTCCAGCCGTCCGGGCGGGAGATCAGGCGCATGGCCCCGAGCGCCCGGTCGATAGCTGCCTTTGGCACCGGCGCACCGGCCCTCTGAGCCTCGATCAGGAAGTCGGTGGTATAGGCTCCAAGCCAAGCATCGGCCTCGCCGTCGCCCACCCGCCACAGCCCGAAAGCCCCATCCAGGGTCTGGCGGTCCAGCAGTTTCCCGACCGTCGTCGCCAGGGCCGCCGAGCTGCGCCGCAGCTTGGGATCGGGATTGACCTCGCCGGCATAGATCAGCGGATAGGCTGTGGAGACCGTCTGCTCTGTGCAGCCATAGGGATAGCGCGACAGGGCCGCTGCTATCGGTCCGGGGTCAAAGCCTCGGAACGGTGAGTAGCTGACCTGTAGGGACACGTCTCCCGCCGCCAAGCCCGCCATCAGATCGGCGGTAGGCGTAAAGGTTTCGCCGCTCTTCTGCAGCGTGCTCGTCGTCCTAGTGATCGCACCCCAACCCAGTCGAGTTTGCAGCGGGTAGTCCTTCGTCGTCGAGAAGCCGGGGCCGCTGACCGCAAACCCAACCTTGCCGATCCCAGCGCGGTTGGGTGCCGAAAAGGCGATGTGCTCGGCAATCCGCTGGCCAAGCGCCAGCTGGAACGCCTTTTTGAACGGAGCCAGGATGCCGCCTTCAGAGGTGAGTTGGGCGACATAGGAACCCGCCTTGCCTTCAAGATTATGCAGCTCGAGCGTGGCGAAGGCCTTGTCCCCAGGTGCCAAGAACCTGGGCAATGACAGATCGGCTACGACCGCCTCTCGCACGGTCAAGGGTTTGGACGTTGCCCCCACAGCTGTGTCGGTCCAAGCCACTGCCATCAACCGCAGTTCGCCATTGAACTCGGCAGCCGGCAGCTTGATCAAGGCCTTGCCGCCGGGACCAGTTTCGACCACGCCTGACCACAGCGCCACGGTCTTGATCGGCGTGGCGGTCAGACCCTCACCACCGATTTCATCACCGCCGAAATTCACATTGGCAGGGGCTCCGAGATTGGCATCGAGCAGTCGGCCATAGTCGTCGCGATAGTCTAGGGTGAGCGCCTTCTTGCCGAAGAAGAAGGCTGTCGGATCGGGGCTCTTGAACTTGGTCAGTTGCAGAATGCCTTCATCCACGGCTGAGAGTGTGACCCGCGCACGGCCGCCGAAGCCCAGCCCTTTGATGGTGATCGGCACCTCGATCATCGCCTTAGAATCCAGCTTGGTGGGCGTTGCCAACTCCACCGACAACTTCCGATCCTTGGGGTCCAGCGGCACATAGACGAGGCCCAGAGCGCGTCGTGGCTTGGGCGAGGCCACAGGATCGCGGGGTTGCATGACGCTGACCATGATATAGGCTCCGCCGCCCCACGACCCGTCGGTCTTGAGCCGAACGGTCGTGCCGTTCTTCCCCACCGGAACGGTCTGGAAATCGATCAATCGGTCTGTCGCCACGGCGATCTGCGCCTCCCCGGCATAGGGGGGTTTGAGGGTGAGTTCGACGGTCTCGCCCTGGGCGTAGCTGCGCGTTCCTGAGCTGACCCGCACGAAGTCCGGAGCTTCAACGTCCTTGGCTGCCGCACCCCATCCGGAGGCAAACCGGATCACCGTCTTGGCTCCACCGGGACCGGTGAGCTCCAAGCGGTAGTCACCCCAACCTAAACGCCGCGCGATCCGCGCCGGAGCCGATGCCGCAACATTCAGCACACCCTTCTGCACCACATTGTCACGGCTGGTCCGCCGCCATTGCCAGCGACCGTCCTGCTGGAACCAGTCATAGTCCCAATTCTCAGCGATCAGACTGTAGGTGATGCCGGCGGCGACCACGCGATGGCCAAGGGCATCCGCCGCGATAATATCAAGCGCCACGGTCGGATCGCCGTTTCCGCCGCCGTCACCGGCATCGACCTTGACGCCCAAATAGAGCGGCCGGGTGCGTAGCTTCAGATCTAGCTCCTCGCGCACCGGTCGACCGCCGGGTTCAAAGACGCTGGTGGTCAGAACCGCTTTCAAGGGCTGGGCAGTGTCTCCGGCCTCAGCTGCGTTCAGCGCCGAGACGGCATGGCCATCGCCGTCGGTGACACTCTGGCCAAGGTCGAGATACTTCTCCTCGAAGGGACTGACCTGATCGCCCCATTGATAGTCCTTGAATTGCGGGAACGGGTCGGTATCGACCTTCAGTCGCGCCTCTCCCTGGGTCTGTAAACCGGCACCCGCTGCGCCATAGAGGAAGCGGGCCTGGATATCGACGTTGCGCACTTCGCCGGCCTTCAAGGGCACGGCGTCTTGACCGACTGCGCTCACAGCAAGACGTTGCGGTGCAAAGTCTTCCACCTGGAACGACATCTCACCGACCGGCTGTTCGATTCCGTCGATTTCCACCCGCGTGGTCCAGCGACCGCGCGGCGCGCTCTTAGGCAGAGCAACATCGGCGCTGACAGACCCTTGGACGGCACCCTCGAAGGGATAGCGACGGAACTCCACGCCGGAGGGCCGCAGGACCACCACGGCACCCTTGCGATCCTTCACCGCCTTGACCTCACGGTCCCGCAGCAGGGCGTTGAAGTGCGCGGTCTCGCCGGGCCGGAAAATACCTCGATCCGCATAGACATAGGCATCGACCAGGGTTGCAGCCTTGCGCCCGGCTGTGCTGTCAGCTTCCGAAGTGCGACCACCAATGCCTTGTTTGGAGAGATCGACGGGAGCGCGGTCCAGATCCAACACGGCGAGGTCACCTTGTGCCCCGTAAGCCATCACCATCTTGGCGTCGGTCGGACCCTCGCCCTCCAGCAGGGCGTGATCAAATTTCACGTGGCCGCGCGCATCTGCCGTCGCCTGGGCTAGGTCCTCGCCGTTGTGAGCCACCAGCGTGACGCGCACGCCGGGCAAGACGCGGGCGGTCTTGAGCGACCGCACGACCACATCGAGCGCCTCAGAGCCGTCATAGGCCGACAACGCCATATCGGTGAACATCACCCAGCGGCGCGCCTGGGCAGGCGGATTGGAGTCGTTTTCGGTGTCGGCCTTGGCGTCGCGACCACCGGAAAGGTCGCGGGCTTTGATCACATAGCCGCCGGGTTTCATGTCTTTCAGCACGGCACCGAGTGGGAAGACCGTCGTGGTGCGAACCCCTTCACCGGCCGATTTGACCTCAACCTCGCCTTTCCAGACAACTCGCCCCTCATCGTTGGGGCTGTCTTCGCCGTATTCGTAGGCATACTCACCTTCGCTGACCGGATCGGGCGCACTGATCGACTTGCGCACCAGATTGCGGTCAACCACGCGCCAAACCTCGACGTGAAGTTTGCTGACATTCACCGTCTCAATCCCGATTCCATCAGAATCTTCGCGCGGCAGAATCACGCCTTCGCCGGCGAAGCCGACATAGGGCGGCTTCTCACCAAACACGAAATCGACATCGGCATTGGCGGCCAGTGTTTCACCGGCCTTGGAAGGCAGACCCTTCAGCAGGGTTAGGCGCCGGTCATTGAAGCCGACGCCACCGACGCACAGCTCAGACCCCTTTGCTGACACGGCCGGCGCGTGGCCCAGATCGGGGGCCACCAACACATAATCACCATAGGACTTGGCAGGATCTAGGGGTTTGGTCAGTTCAACACAGGCCTGGGGCTCAGCCTGAGAGGTGTCGATCCGTGAGCGCCAAACCGCAAAGCCGTCGGGCTTGGGAACACCACGCCGCGCCGCGCCTGCGCCTCGGGGTTTGCCAAACAGCGACCAACCTGCGGCACCGGGCTCCGCCCGCATCACAGATGTGGTCGTCGTACCGACACCGACCACCTTTGCGGTCAGGTAACCCCCGCCAAATGCCGCGACGATAGCCCCGGCGGCAATGGCTCCGATGAACCGACCCCTCCGCAGGCGCGCCCAACCATTCGACTCGACAACTGGATCTAAGATCGGCGCACCATCTTGCGACGGCTCTTCAGACGGCACCATGACCTATCTCCAGGACGTTCAGTATCGGCAGAGAGGGGAACGCGAAAGCCGGGTCGGCGTCAATCACCGCGGGCCGCCAAATCTACCAATGTTGAGTCTCGTTTGGCGCGAAGCCCTACACCTGACAGGTGCAGGGGCTTGACACCGCCACGCCTTCGCGGTGCAACATGGAATTGTTGCAATGCGCAAACCGAGCTCATCATGACCGAATTGCCCTATGCCTATAGCCTAAACCATGACGAACGCGGTTGGGCGTGGCGCGTGATGAATGAGGACGGCGAAACCGTCGCGACCGGCGAAAATGCCAGTCAATCCGATGCCAGAGCCGCAGTTGAAGCCAGTATCCGAAGCGTGGCCGAGCATCCTGCTTAATCGCCAATTCAGGGTGAACTCCATCTTAACCTCTTGCTGGACCTGATTCCTTTACGCTGATCGTCGATACCTGCCCGGACCTTCCGTGGAGCAGGGATCGAGACCCGTGCGCATTCAGAGAAAAATCCGGCACCACACTCGCCACTGCATGGTGCAGGGACGGAAGCTGCTGCGTTACGGTCGTGACCATCGGGGGACGGTTGCCGTCTTTTTCGCACTCTCCCTGGCCATCTTGGCACCCCTGACCCTTGGGGTCTTCGACGTCTTTTCCTCCTCGAGCCAGCGCACACGCCTGCAGGATGCCTTGGACGCGGCAACTCTGTTCGCCGCGAGATCGGGCGCAAACACCACCGCCGAGGTCGATGCCGTCGGTGATGCGTCGCTCATTCCAAACCTGACGCTGGGGCAGGAGGCAACCTTGGTGGCCTCCGACTTCAGCCTGTCGGGCGACACGGTCGTCGGGTATGCAGAGATTACCCCCTCAGCGATCGCGCCGGGATTGTGGCCGCATGAGACCTTGAAGGCCCACGCCACAGTCGTCCGCACGATCGACCGGCTGGAGATTGCCTTGGTGCTGGACAATACGGGCTCGATGGCCGGCGTGAAGCTGACGACTCTAAAGTCCGCCAGCAAAAACCTGATCGACAAGTTGGTCGCCGCAGCGGCGCGGAGCAATCAGGCTAACCCATTAAAGGTCGCACTTGTGCCCTTCTCAATGACGGTCCGCGTCCAAGGTTCGACGTCCACCGCCGCCTATGATCCGGCCAGCCACAGCGGTCCGGGGATCCCGAACTGGCTGGATCCGGAAGGCAAGGCCCACGTGGCCGCGGGTGCCGGAAGCGACATATTCGACGTCCAAACCGACCGCTTTGCCATGTTGAAGCAGATGGCCCAACTGCCCTGGGCCGGCTGTATTGAGGCACGTCGAGCCCCCTATGACATCCAGGAAACCGCGCCGACTGCTGCGGTCGCCGCAACCATGTTCGTTCCGTTTTTCTGGCCCGATGAGCCCGACGCCAGCGCTGGTTTTTCCGGCTATCCCAACAATTATCTCAGCGACGCCACGAATTCGCCGAGTTGGAAAGCTCGCGAAATCAACTCGGCGAAATACATCGTCGCACCGGCCGGCGGAAACCAGTCGGGCACCGGCTATGCCCTAGGCCCGAACGGCGGATGCAGCCTGCAACCGATCATCCGACTGACCAGCAACACCGGAGCCATCAAGACAGCGGTCGACAGTATGGTGGCCGTCGGTGACACCAATATTCCGCTGGGCATGATGTGGGGATGGCACGCCTTGACACCAAACACGCCGCTGGCGGACGGTTCGGCCTATACCACGCCGCATCTGCGTAAGGTGATCATCCTGATGACCGATGGTGCCAATACCATGGGCAATCCCGGCTCAAACTCAGAACAGAATACATCCTACTACAGCGCGTTGGGCTATATCTGGCAGGGCTTGTTAGGGATCACCAGCGGCAATTCCGCAGCCAGAACCTCCGCCATGGACGCGCGGCTCACAGCCCTTTGCACCAATATCAAGGCCAAGAATATCGTTATCTACACGGTCAGAGTGGAGGTCTCACAGGGGTCTTCCGCCGTGCTGCAAGACTGCGCCTCCTCGCCCGATAAGTTCTATGACGTGCAGGATGTCTCCCAGCTGGGCGCCGCATTTGACGCCATCGCAGGATCCATCGATAGCTTGCGGATCGCCAGCTAGAGTATGTTCCCTTAGATCAGTTTGATTTCCCGCAAACGCTCCTGCAGGAAGTCGTGAGCGGTGATCGGGGTGGGATAGAGCAGCGGCCGGTCCGCGCTGACGCAATCGGGCAGGGTTGCGATCTCAAAGTCCGAGTTGAAGTGCAGGAAAAACGGCGTGGAGTAGCGCGGTAGGCCTCTCCGCTCCGGGCTCGGATTGACCACCCTGTGCGTCGTCGAGGGCAAGACATGGTTGGTTAGCCGCTGCAGCATATCGCCAATGTTGCAGACCACCGAACCCGGTGGCGGGTTGATGGCCAACCATTGGCCGTCGCGGTCCAGCACCTCCAACCCGGCCTCCTCCGCCCCCAGCAGCAGGGTGATGACATTGATGTCCTCATGGGCACCGGCCCGGATATTTGGACCGTCCTTGGGCACCGGGGGATAGTGCAGGAGCCGCAGCACGGAATTGCCTTGGTTCACCTTGGTCTCGAAGAACATGGGCTCATGACCCAGATAGCTGGCGATGGCTTGAAGAACTTGCCTGCCCAGATCATCCAACCGCCCATAGAGCCACGCCACCTCAGTGTGAAAACTCGGAACCTCCGTTGGCCAAACATTGGGCGGCATCAGCTGCGCCATCGGATGACCAGGCGGAAGATCCCGCCCCATGTGCCAAAATTCCTTCAGGTCGAAATGCTCGGCGTTTTTGGCGGTCTCGATCCCAAACGGCGTGTAGCCCCGCTGCCCACCCGTCCCGGTGACGTACCGATGCTTAACCGCCTCAGGCAGGGCGAAGAACGCTTTGGTCGCGGCGTTGGCGGCGTCGACCCGGCGCTGATCAAGCCCATGATCGGAGATCACCGCAAAACCGTAACGCGAGAAACTGCTGCCCAGCGCGCCGGAAAACCCGGCGAAGTCGGAGCGAAAACGGTCGAGGGATACCGGCGTTATGGGGTTCGAGGTCATGCCCACAACTCTACACGCGACGGCTCCGCGTCGAAAAGCACTGTTGCGACCAAAGCTTCACAATCTCGTTCCAGATATCGACACTCCTCTGTTTCCAAATGTTGCGCTGCGGCCTAGATGGTCAGCATGGCTGATAAGACAAAGACGAGCGCACTCGATACCCTTGAGGGCCTGCTGTTCGACGGCATGACCATCATGGCCGGCGGATTTGGCCTCTGCGGCATCCCCGAAAACCTGATCGCCGCGATCCGCGAGATCGGGACCAAGGACCTCACCGTCATTTCGAACAATTGCGGGATTGATGGTTTTGGCTTGGGATTGCTGCTGGAGAGCGGTCAGATTTCCAGGATGATCAGCTCCTATGTGGGCGAGAACAAGCTGTTCGCCGAGCTCTATCTGTCCGGCAAACTACAGCTAGAGTTCAATCCCCAGGGCACGTTGGCCGAACGCATAAGGGCCGGAGGGGCGGGCATTCCAGCTTTCTTTACCAAGACCGGCGTCGGTACTCTGGTGGCCGAGGGCAAGGAGATCCGCAATTTCGATGGCGACGACTATGTCATGGAGCGCGGCTTGGTGGCCAATCTCTCCATCATCAAGGCCTGGAAAGGCGATGGCGAAGGCAATCTGATTTATCGCAAGACCGCCCGAAACTTCAATCCGATGATGGCCACCGCCGGTAAGGCCTGCATTGCGGAGGTCGAGCAGCTGGTGGCCGTCGGGTCCCTCGACAAGGACAACATCCACACGCCGGGCATCTATGTGGATCGCATCGTCGGCGGTGCCAAATTCGAGAAGCGCATCGAACAGCGAACCACTCGGCCTCAATCTGGAAAAATAGGTGCCTGATGGCCTGGACCCGCGAAGAAATGGCCGCCCGTGCCGCGCTAGAGTTACGCGACGGCTTCTATGTGAACCTGGGCATCGGCATCCCGACACTGGTCGCCAACTATATCCCCGCCGGCATGTCGGTGACCCTTCAGTCCGAAAACGGCATGCTGGGCATGGGGCCATTCCCCTTTGAGGGCGAGGAAGATGCCGACCTGATCAACGCCGGCAAGCAGACCATCACTGAGTTGCCGAGCTCATCCTATTTCTCCAGCGCCGACAGCTTCGCCATGATCCGAGGTGGGCATATCGACCTCTCCATTCTAGGGGCCATGCAGGTGGCGGCCGATGGTGATCTGGCGAACTGGATGGTGCCGGGCAAGATGGTCAAGGGCATGGGTGGGGCGATGGACCTGGTGGCCGGCGTCAAGCGCGTCGTCGTGGTGATGGAGCACGTGGAGAAGTCCGGCGCGCCGAAGCTGGTGAAGGCCTGTAGCCTGCCGCTCACCGGCAAGAATGTTGTTGACGTCGTGGTGTCGGACTTGGGAGTCTTCGAGGTCAACCGTGGCCGTTCCCCCCTGACCTTGACCGGCCTCGCGACCGGGGTCAGCCTCGAGGAGATCAAGGCCAAGACAGAGGCGGTGTTCCAGGTTGCCTTAGCGCCAGCGTAAAAGCCAGGGACCGAGGAGGGCACCGAGACCCACCACCAACGCCACGCCTAAACTGTACCAGACGGCCAGGAAGGTCATGGTGCTTTCGGGGCAATGCAGGCCGTAGATCGTCGCCGCTACTCCGCCGGTGAACAGGCCGGTGGCGGCACCAGCCGCCGCAAGCCGAGTGGGAGCCAAGCCCCGAACAACCCATAATCCAAATGCGAGAATGGGTAGAGACAGGACGACTATATTCCCAGGGCAGCGGGTCCATGACTTGCCCATCAAGATCGGCATCTGGTCGACCGGCGCGGCGACCATGAATTGCCAAGCCCCCGACATGGCCAACAGGCCAAAGACGCAAACAGCCAAGACCACACCGCGACGGGCCGACCCGACGGGCCGTGCGAGCTGATCAACACACCAAAAGCCCGCCGTCGTTAAGACCAGCGTATAAAGCGCCTTGGTCCAGAACATTGAGCTGCTTACCGCTGCGCCCAGGTCGGGACGCAGGCCGATCCACAGGATCATCAGCGGCAGGACAACCAAGGTGCCTAGGCCTGGAGCCAACATGAGTCGGGAACTCGGCGGCGAGGTTGGTCCGGCGTCCAGCGCCAAGGCTTCAATAAGGTCCTCGGTTTTCATGACACCGCGACGCCTGAGACCAAGACCTTCATTGCCCGATGGAGGGCAACCTTGGCCGCCCCTTCGCTGATACCCATTCGCTGCCCGGCCTCGGCCAGACTCAATCCCTCGATTTTCACATCGCGAACCAGCCGCTGCTGGCGTTCCGGCAAAATCGACAAGACCCTCGTCAAATCGGCCCGGATAACACCCTCCTCGGCCGTAGAGTCGCCTTCCAGCCAATCTGCAACATCATCGATGGGGACGTGCTTGCGTTTTCTATTCCGCCGCCAGAAGTCGATGAGCTTGTAGCGCGCAATCGCATGGACCCAGGCCGTGAACGGCTGGGTCGGATCATAGGTCATGCGGCGGCGATGAATCGCCATCAAGGTTTCCTGCACCAAGTCCTCAACATCTGCCCCGGCACTGCTGTCCAGTCGGCGCGCGAAATAGCCGCGCAATTGCCGACCAAGAAGCGTCAATAGCTCCCGCCACGCGCCAACATCACCCGCTTCCCCTCTGATCGCTAGGGCCTTTAGTCGGTCCTCAAGATCGGCAGCCAAGCTGGGTTGTCCTCTCCGAATTCGGGCGGCACATTCAGAAGGTTACAGTTCCGACTGACGCAAGATAAAAGTAATGGCCTGTAACCTCGAGTGACCCAAGGCGAACTTGGTCATCGACGGTTGCCTAGCAAGGCACCGTCGCGCTCACAACGACTTCAAAAAGGAATATTTCATGACTTTCGCCAAAACCAGTCTTGCCGCCGCCGCGATCCTCGCGCTCGCCGCCGGTGCCGCGCATGCCGCCGACAGCAAGATGATGTCCAAGAAGATGATGACCAAACCCGCTGCCACTGAGAAATGCTATGGCGTGGCCATGGCCGGCCACAATGACTGCAAGGCTGGTGCCGGCACCTCCTGCGCAGGCACCTCCAAGATCGACTATGACGCCAAGGCCTTCAAGGAAGTCGCCAAGGGCACCTGCGTGACCATGACCACGCCTAAGGGTCACGGCTCTCTCACCCCGGCCGCCTAAGTTTTAGGATCGATGTCATGAACCCGGGACCGTCCGCAGGGTTGGGCTTGAAGCCCCAGCACTATGCCGACGCCAAGGCCAGTTCGGCGGCCGGTCTCTGGTTCGAGATCCATCCTGAGAACTATATGATCGACGGTGGGCCGCGACTGGCCTGGTTGGAAGCTATTCGGGCTGAAAAGCCGCTGTCTCTGCACGGCGTCGGGATGTCCTTGGCCGCCGATGAGGCGCCGGACCCAAACCACCTCCGCGCACTCAAGCGCCTTGTGGACCGGTTCGAACCTTTCGTTGTGTCCGAACACTTGGCCTGGTCGATGCGCCGGGGCACCTACGTGCCGGACCTCTTGCCCTTCCCCCGCACCCAGGTCGCCTCGGCGCGTATCGCTGAGAATATCGATCGCATGCAGAGCGCCCTCGGGCGGCAAGTGCTGATCGAAAACCCCTCGCTTTACATGCCCCTGAAGGGTCATGAGTTCGACGAGACAGCGTTCCTGATCGAGCTGACCCGGAAGACAGGATGTGGTCTTCTAGTGGACGTCAACAATGTTCATGTCAGTGCGCGCAATTTGGGCTTTGATCCGGGAGTCTATCTCGATGCGGTGCCCGGAGCAGCCGTCGGAGAAATCCACCTAGCCGGTCACGCGCAAGACGAAACCTGGGGGCCCGATCTCCTGATCGATACCCACGGCGCGCCGGTCGCCGAACCTGTGTGGAGCCTCTATCGCCGCCTGATCGACCGGATTGGGCCCCGCCCCACCTTGATCGAGCGTGACGACAATATCCCAAGTTTCTCAGAACTGATGGTCGAGCGGAACCGTGCCCACGACCTATTGACCCGAACGGTCCTCGCCGATGCTTGATCTCGCCGAGGACGTCTTTCAAGCCGACTTCACCCGGGCGTTGACCGGCGACATTGCCGGGCTGGAAGCTTGGTGGTCTGACCCGGCACGCGGCGCGGCGGGCCTGTCGGTCTATCGCAACACCATCACCAAGGCCCTGACCGACGCCTTGGCCGCCAATTTCCCGTCCGTTGTTGCGGTCGTCGGCGCGGACTGGATGGCCGCCGCCGGGCGACTTCATGTGGCTGACCATCCGCCCGCCAATCCCCAGCTCGTCGACTATGGCGCTGAATTTCCTGACTGGTTGGGCGGTTTTGAGCCGGCCGCCGACATGCCCTACTTGTCCGACCTCGCCCGGTTAGACCGCATGTGGACCTCGGCCCACTTGGCCGCAGATGTCGAAACCCTTGTCCCCGAGGCCTTCGTCTCGTTGGCACTGCAAGCCTTTGAGACCACCGCAGCCCGGTTGCGACCCGATGTGCAATTCGCCGGATTTGCAACCGGCGTCCCAGATCTCTGGCGGGCGCTACGCGGCGAGACCGCGCCATCCGAACTGGCCATGTCGCCCGACCCGCAGGCCATCGTCATCTTCCGACCTGACGGAAGCGTCGTGTTCCAGGATCTAAGCCCTGCAGAACTGGCGTTTCTGACCCTCTGTCAGCAAGGCTCCAGCCTCGCAGCCGCCGCCGAGGCCGCGATGACTGCCGAGCCGACGGTCGATCTGGGCGCGACTTTTGCCAAACTCATCGCTTTTGGCCTCTTCACGGAACTCCTTCCAAATTCATGCGAAAACGCACTCCATGTCTGACCTTCTCGCCCCATCGCGACTGGCGCTCTACACCTGGATTGAACGCCTAGTCCCGGAGCGCCTGATCGCCCTGATCGTCAGACTGGGCATAGCCGGTGTGTTCTTCACATCGGCGCGGACCAAGGTCGACGGCCTGTTGCACATCACCGACGGGACCTACACGCTGTTCCGTGAGGAGTATCACCTGCCGCTGCTCGATCCGGTGATCGCTGCTCACCTGGCGACCTATGGCGAGCATCTCTTCTCAATCCTGTTGGTGCTGGGACTGTTTACCCGAGGCTCGGCCTTGGCCCTGCTGGGCATGACCACAGTGATCGAGGTATTCGTCTATCCCGACGCTTGGCCCACCCACCTCAGCTGGGCCGGCTTGCTGATCTATCTTGTCGCCCGAGGCGGTGGAGCCTGGAGCCTCGACCGCCTGTTCAAGCTGGATTGAGCCGCGGCCTGGGCGTAACGCTTTGGCTGCTCATCCGAACTAACTGACATTGACGCGTTCCCTTGGAGCCCACTGATGAACCGCCCTCTCTTCGTCGCAACCGCCGCCTTAACCCTCGCCATGGCCACCACGGCTCCCGCCGCTGAAGCCTACAAGACCGCGATCTTTGCCGGCGGTTGCTTCTGGTCGGCTGAGCACGACATTGAGCATGCGCCGGGCGTGAAAGCCGTGGTGGTCGGCTATGCTGGCGGGACCACGCGCAATCCAAGCTACGAGGATCATGAGGGTCATCTGGAGGCAATCAAGGTCACCTATGACCCCGCCAAGACCAGCTACGCCCAGTTGGTCAACGCCTTCTTCCACCATATCGACCCCACCGACCCCAATGGCCAGATATGTGATCAGGGTCCCTCCTACCGCACAGCGGTCTTCGCCGCTGATCCCGCCGAGCGTGCCGCCGCCGAACAGGTCAAAGCCCAGGTGGCCAAGGCCTTAGGTCACGCGGTTGCTACCAAGATCCTACCGGCAGCGACTTTCTGGATGGGTGAGGGCTATCACCAGGACTATGCCGTGAAGAACCCGTTGCACTACAATGCCTACCGCGTGGGCTGTGGGCGCGATGCTCGGTTGAAACAAGTCTGGGGGGGCCGGGCTTAGGGCGCGTCCTCGCCAAGTCTGCGTGTCTTTCCGGCAGCACCGGCACGAAGTTTTCAACTGTCACAAAAGGGTTACCTCTTGTCGCAATTTTCCAGCTATAGGGGCCGGGAATTGGCGAAACTGCGAACCGATCGCGGCGAGCGCCTGACAAAGGGGATTGCAATGACAGGGTATTTCCAGCGCGCACTTTGCGCCTCCAGTGCGCTTGCGACGGGTCTGCTGCTGGCAAGCGGCGCGCTTGCTCAAACCACCGGCTCGGCCACGGTTGAGGAGGTTGTTGTCACCGGCGTGACCGGACCCAAGCAGCTGAGCGGCATCATCGAACAGTCGGCGGCCAAGTCTAAGACAGCGATCACCGACGAGTATATCTCTCAGCAGATGCCGGGACAGACCATCGCCGACACGTTGAACGTGGTCCCCGGCTATAATTTCACGAACACCGACGCCTACGGCAACTCCGGCGGCAACATTCGCCTTCGCAGCTTTGACTGCGCCCGCATCTCGTTCCAGTGGGACGGCATGCAGTTGAATGACAGCGGTAACTATGCCTGCTTTACCAATCAGGTCGGCGACTCCGAGATCATCCGTTCGGCAGAAGTGAGCCAAGGAACGACCGATGTCGATGCCCCCTCCGCGTCGGCTACCGGCGGCGCGATCAATTACCGCACCAAGAAGCCCATGGATCACTTCGGCGGCATTGCGGATCTGCAAGTCGGCAGCTTCAATTTCCGCCGAGGCTATGGCGAGCTGGATACCGGCCTGCTGGGTCCGACAGGCATCTCGGCCTTCGGCAGCTATTCCTATACGAAATACGACAAGTTCAAGGGCCCCGGATCCCTGGAAAAGAAGCAGTTCAACGCCCGCATCTATCAGCCGATCGGTGACAACGGTGACTTCGCCGCCATCGGCTTCCACTGGAATGAAAACCGCAATAACTTCTATCGCAACCCGAACATCACCCAATATCGGCAGTTCGGCTATAAGTTCGACGAAGACGTAAAGTGCACCCGGCCGACTCCGACCGCCGGCACCGCACAGAATGACACCACCCAGTCGACGGTCTTAGACTTCCTGGGCAATACCTTCACCGGCAGCTGCACCAACTTCGCAAATGTACGGATCAATCCGTCAAATACCGGCAATGTACGCGGCCAATTCAAATATCACCTGACCGACAGTCTAATTTTTACGTTCGACCCGAACTTCCAGTACGTTCTGGCCAATGGCGGCGGCTTCACCGTCGTCTCGGAAACTGACAATCGCCTGAAGGGCGGCGCGGGTCCAGCTGGACCCGGTGCCGATCTAAACGGCGACGGCGACACCTTAGACAGCGTCCAGCTCTATACGCCCAACAACACCAACACCCGCCGTTACGGCCTCAATAGCTCCCTGATCTGGGATCTGAATGAGAACCACCGGTTCCGCCTGGCCTATGCGCTCGATTATGCGCGCCACCGGCAGACCGGGGAATTCAGCCCGGTGGGTCTGAACGGCGAACCCTCCAACGTGTTTGGCGGCAAGTCCGGTGAGGGCCCGCGCGTCGCCACCAAAGACGGCACCTTCCTGCGCGGACGTGACCGGTTTTCCATCGCGCAGTTGAACATGATCGCCGCCGAGTATGCCGGCAACTTCATGGAAGACAGCCTCGAATTGCGGGTCGGCATTCGCGCGCCGTTCTTCAAGCGTGAACTCAATCAGTTCTGCTATTCGCAAAGCGGCGCAAATGCGGTCCTTTGCACCACGCAGCCTGTCACCACCAATCTGGCTAATGGTAATGTGCAGTTTGCCGGCAACGCCAACCAATTCATCAAGCCCTACAAGGCAGAGAAGAAGTACGACAAGGTGCTGCCAAACATCGGGGTCAGCTACAAATTCGGTGAAGGCCACAGTGTCTACGGCAGCTATGCTGAGGGCCTGTCGGCACCTCGCACCGACAATCTCTACACCGTTGTCCGCAATGCCGCCGGTGCTGTGGTCAACCCGATCGTGCAGCCGGAAACCACCAAGACCATTGATATCGGCTACCGCTATAAGCAGCCTAACCTGCTGGTCTCGGCCTCCCTCTATTCGACCAAGTTCCAAAACCGCATCGTCACCTCTTTTGATCCCGACCTCGGCATCAACATCGACCGCAATATCGGCGATGTGGATATCCGCGGCGGCGACGCACAGGTGGTCTGGCAACCGGCAGAAGCCCTGACCTGGATCGCCAACATCTCTTACAATGACTCTGAGGTGAAATCGAACATCCCGCTGGCCGGCGTCAACACCCTGCCCACCAAGGGTAAGCAATTGGTGGAAACCGCCAAGTGGCAGGTGTTTGAGCGCATCGAGTGGAGCATCAACGACAACCTCAACTTCGCGGTTCAGAGCAAGTATGTCGGCAAGCGTTTCGCTACCGACGTCAACGATGAGATATCCAAACCTTACGCCACAACCGACGTGGATATGCGCTGGAAGCTTCCTGAAAACTTCGGGTCGCACACCTATCTGCAGATGAACGTCAAGAACGTCTTTGACGTCAGGTATTTGGCTAGCATCTCCACCACGACCAATGCATTCGCGCTACCGGGCTCTAACGCCATTGCCCCGACCTATACCCTGGGCTCACCGCGCAGCTATCAGCTGACCCTGCACACCGAGTTTTAGAGCCAAACTGATCGTTGAAATTGCGAAGGGCGGCTCAGCAATGGGTCGCCCTTTTGCTTGACGTGAGGGGCTGCTCGCCCCATCTGCGCGGGCGAAGTTTGAGGACGCCATGAGCCTAGTCGTTCCTGCCGAATGGGCCCCGCACCGGGCCATGTGGTTGGGTTTTCCCAGCCATGAGACGCTGTGGGAAGAGAACCTCGTCCCGGCCCAGGCCGAGGTCGCCGCCCTGGCGCGCGCCCTGGCAGGTCCCGGTCGCGAACACGTGCGGCTGATGACCGGTTCACCGGCGGGCGAGGCCGATGCGCGAAGGCTGCTGGGCGATGTTAGTGGAATTGAGATTGTGCCGGGCCGGTTCGGCGATATTTGGCTGCGCGATACCGGCCCGATCTTTGCCAAGCGGGCAGGCAGCGATGCTGCGTTAGGCTTCAACTTCAACGGCTGGGGTGGCAAGTATCAGCTGGATCACGACGACGAGGTGGCGGACCAAATCGCCGAAGCCGCTGGTATGCCGTTGAGCGTCAATGATGTGGTCTTGGAGGGCGGTGCCCTCGATCACGACGGGTTCGGCACGATCCTGACCACCCGCCAATGCCTGCTCAATCCTAATCGCAATGCAGACTGGACGGAGGCCGCGGCTGATAGGGCGCTGGCAACTGCGCTTGGCACCCGCAAGGTACTTTGGTTGGGTCAGGGCCTAGCCAACGATCACACAGACGGCCACATCGACAATCTGGCTCGGTTCATCGCACCGGCCACTGTGGTCTGCCCAGTCGCCTGGGGTCGGGGCGACGTGAATGCCGATGCCTATGACGCCTGCGCCGCCGATTTGGCTGCCATGACCGATGCGGTGGGCACCAAACTGAGAGTGGTGCGCATTCCCTCCCCCGGCTGGATCGACAGCCATGAGGGGGGTGCGGCACCGGCCAGCCACATGAACTTCATCATCGCCAATGGCGCGGTGATCATGCCGACCTATGGCGATGATCAGGCCGCCGAATTCGCGCGGCAGGGCTTGCAGAGCCTGTTACCGGACCGCACGGTGATCGCTCTACCCTCCAATGCCCTGCTGACCGGCGGCGGGTCTTTTCACTGCATCACCCAGCAGGAACCCGTTTGATGCCCCGCAACATCACTGTCGCTGCCCTGCAGGCCGCTTACGGCGACGACCTTGCCGCCAATATCGCCACGACCGCCGACCTGATCCGTCAGGCCGCTGCGCAGGGTGCCCAGGTGATCCTGCCCTCCGAACTGTTCCAGGGGCGTTACTTTTGCGTGGCCCAGGAGGAGCGCTGGTTTGCCCAGGCCCATCCCTGGCGCACCCACCCCTGCGTCACCGCCCTGGCCCCGCTGGCGGCGGAGTTGGGCGTGGTACTGCCGATCTCGATCTTCGAGCGCGAAGGACCCCACTATTTCAACAGCTTGGTGATGGTCGATGCCGACGGCTCGCTGATGGGTCTCTACCGCAAGAGCCATATCCCCGACGGCCCCGGCTATATGGAGAAATACTATTTCCGGCCCGGCGATACGGGCTTCAAGGTCTGGGACACCCGGTTCGGACGCCTGGGTGTCGGCATCTGCTGGGACCAATGGTATCCGGAGGCGGCGCGGGTGATGACCTTGATGGGTGCCGAGCTCCTGCTCTATCCCACCGCCATCGGCTCAGAGCCGCACGATGACAACCTAGACACCGCCCTGCCCTGGCGAAGGGCTATGCAGGGCCATGCGGTCTCCAATGTGATGCCCGTGATTGGTGCCAATCGCACGGGTTTTGAGCCGTGGGAGAACTATCCCGGCGGCGGCCAGCGGTTCTATGGCTCCAGCTTCATTGCCGATCATCGCGGTGACCTGGTCTCCGAACTCGGGCGAGACGAAACCGGCATTGTGCGTGCCACTCTTGACCTTGATTTCCTGGCCGCTCACCGAGCGGCATGGGGCTTTTTCCGGGATCGTCGGGTGGATCTCTACGGTGCATTGGTGTCACCCAGACCGGTCTGAATGCCGTAGTGTTACTCATGTCCACCGCAGAAAGACTGCGGGTTCACCGCCTTGTTGGCGTCATGATCGAGGACTAACAATACCCCACTAGAGAAGTCGGACTCTCAGGCCGTTCCTCCCACGGTCTTCCGCTCCCAGAATCTGTTCCTATCTAAGGCATGGAGAGGGCGGACGGGCCGGCGCAGCGCAACTGCGCGGCGACCTGAAGTCCGAGGACATACGGGGTTATATCCAATGGCTATGAGCGCACTTTCGGTGATGTCGCCTGATGGCGGGCTGAGCCGCTATCTGACCGAGATCCGCAAGTTTCCCATGCTGGCACGGGACGAGGAGTTCATGCTGGCCAAGGCGTGGCGCGAGCATCAGGATTCTGACGCCGCCCATCGCATGGTCACCAGCCATCTGCGTTTGGTGGCTAAAATCGCCATGGGTTATCGCGGTTACGGCCTGCCCATCGGCGAGGTGATTTCCGAGGGCAATGTCGGCCTGATGCAGGCGGTGAAAAAATTCGAGCCCGACAAGGGCTTCCGCTTGGCCACCTACGCCATGTGGTGGATCCGCGCCTCGATCCAGGAATATATCCTGCGTTCTTGGAGCCTCGTCAAAATGGGCACCACGGCGGCGCAGAAGAAGCTGTTCTTCAACTTGCGCAAGGCCAAGAGCGCCATTTCGGCGTTTCAGGACGGCGATCTGCATCCCGATCAGGTGAGCCAAATCGCCACCAAGCTGGGGGTGTTGGACGCCGAAGTCATCTCAATGAACCGCCGACTGTCCGGGCCCGACGCCTCGCTGAACGCCCCGCTGCGGGCCGACGGTGACAGCGAGTGGCAGGACTGGCTGGAGGACAAGGACGCCGTCAGTCAGGAAACCTATGTGGCCGAAAGCCAGGAGCGCACCCAGCGCATGAGCCTGCTGGAAACCGCCATGACCGAGTTAAACGACCGCGAGCGCCACATCATGACGGAGCGGCGCCTGAAGGACGATCCGACCACCTTGGAGGAACTGGCATCGCAGTACGGCGTGAGCCGCGAGCGGGTGCGTCAGATCGAGGTTCGTGCCTTCGAGAAGCTGCAGAAATCAATGCGCGCGGCAGCCATCGAAAAGCAGATGGTCGACGCCTAGCCCGCCATCCTGAGCTCAGGTCGCCCCGGGTCTTCCTTCGGCAGCAGAGCAATGAGCGGCTGGGTCATGCGGCGGGCTTCGTCGTGGTCTAGCGCGTGCTGATCGGTGACTTGGTTCAGGTATTCGTGGAACCGCTCAGCGGCTGCCGCCAAAATCGGCTCGCCCGCCAGTGGCGCGATCGTCATCAGGTCTGCAGTCTGCACCCGTAAGGCCCGCAGAGCCTGGCCCGGATCAGCATCCAACGCCGTAACTGCGGCTCTGACAATGCGCAGGGCCTGATAGATGCGGGCACCCGGCGCCTGAACGGGGTCAGTAGAGCGCAGCAAAGGTCCGCTATGGTTGCCAGCATTGAACCGGCGACGGTCCGGCCCGACATAGCTGACGGCCTCAATCCACTCGCGCGGCCGCAAGATCACCGAGGCCAACCTGCGAAGCAGGTCGCGATTGGCGTAGGGCTTGGACAAGATCTCGTGCACCCCAGCGTCGCGGGCAGCCAGAATGCCACTGGCCGTCGGGGTCGAGGTGGTCATGATCACCGGGCACTTACGGCAGCCCATTTCGCCGCGCCGCAAGTCACGGGTAAAGGCGACGCCGTCCACGGACTTGGCACCCTGATCGACGAAGATCACCTGGGGTTCGATTTGACGAGCAGCCTTCAGGGCCAACGCGTTGGAGTCGACCACGTGGATATGGGCCTTGGCGATATCGCGCACCCGTTCTGTCAGGAACTTCGCGCTCGGGGCCCAAGATTCGACGATCAGCACGCTGTGAACCTGCGAGGCCACGCGCTTGCTCAGTTTGATCGTCTCGTCGTCCATGACCCCCGACCCTTCCGGTTTCGCGTGACCACGAGCTATAGCCGGATCGGGTAAATACCACCTTTAGGCGCGCACCTCATCGGCATAGGGGTCGTGAACCATGATGGTGTCGTCTCGTTGGGGACTGGTGGAAACCATGGCGGCGGGGATTCCGATCAGGGCCTCGATCCGGCGTACATAGGCCTTGGCCGCTTCGGGTAAGTCATCCCAAACGCGCATTCCGGCGGTGCTCTGTGACCAGCCCGGCATCTCCTCATAGATCGGCTCAAGGGCGGCCTGATCGCGTAGGCCGGCGGGCAGATAGTCCACCGTGCCGTCCCGCAGCCGATAGCCGGTGCAGATCTTCAGAGTCTCAAAGCCGTCGAGGATGTCGAGCTTGGTGAGCACGATGCCTTGGATGCCGCCGACCATCACAGACTGGCGCACCAGAGCCGCATCGAACCAACCGCAACGTCGCGGCCGACCCGTGACCGTGCCGAACTCATGACCCCGCTCACCCAACAGTCGCCCGGTCTCATCATTGAGTTCCGTTGGAAAAGGGCCCTCGCCGACCCGCGTGGTGTAGGCCTTGACGATGCCGAGCACATATCCCCCGGCATGGGGACCAACGCCTGCGCCCGCCGCGGCCTGTCCGGCCACGGTGTTCGACGAGGTAACATAGGGATAGGTGCCGTGATCCACGTCCAGCAAGGTGGCCTGGGCCCCCTCGAACAGCACGCGCTTGCCCTGGGTGATGGCTTGGCCCAGCACCCGCCAAGCGGGCTTCACATAGGGCGCGACCTTGGGCGCGACCTCCAGCAGCTGGGCCAGGATTTGCGCGGGTGTAATCTCGGGAAGTTCCAAACCCGCGCGCAGGGCACCATGGTGTGCCAGCAAACGCTCGATCTTAATCCGCAAGGCCTCTGGGTCGGCGAGGTCCACAAACCGGATAGCGCGGCGGCCCACCTTGTCCTCATAGGCCGGACCGATGCCGCGCCCAGTGGTGCCGATCTTGCCCGCTCCGGCTCGCGCTTCTCGCGCCTGATCTAGGTCGCGGTGCAACGGCAAGATCAGGGTGGCATTGTCAGCCAGCACCAATATGTCCGGCGTGATTTTCAAGCCCTGGCCTTTGGCGCGCTCGATCTCGTCAAGTAGGGACCAGGGATCGACGACGACACCATTGCCGATGATCGAGAGTTTGCCCTGAACCACACCGGACGGCAGCAAGCTGAGCTTATAGATCGAGTTGCCCACCACGATGGTGTGGCCCGCATTATTGCCGCCCTGGAAGCGCACCACCACGTCGGCGCGGTCTGCCAGCCAGTCGATAACCTTGCCCTTGCCTTCGTCGCCCCACTGGCCGCCGATGACGGTTACATTACCCATGAGATATGCCTTCCCCGCCTGCCGCAGGGATCCAACCACGCCCTTCGACAGGCACTCGGCGGGTGGACTTGATCGGTTTTGAGACCTTACCGGGCCGATGCGGCACCGTGGCTTTGGTCGCTGGGGATAGACCTTGGCGCGGGGTTTTCGTCAAGCTCTTTCCGGGGTGTTCCAGGTTGAGCTATGACGTCTCCATGACCCGCCCACGCTTTCACTTGGCCTTCCCCGTTCGCGATCTGGCTGAGGCGCGTACCTTCTACGCCGACCTACTGGGATGCGCCGAGGGCCGCTCCAGCCCCGACTGGATCGATTTTGATTTCTACGGGCACCAGATCGTCGCCCACCTCTCGCCCGATGCCACGCTGAGCAATACCAGCAACCCCGTCGACGGTGAAAATGTTCCGGTCCGCCATTTTGGCGTGATCCTGGCCAAAGCAGCGTGGGAAGACATGGCGCGCAAACTGACAGCGGCGGGAACGGAATTCATCATCTCTCCGCAAACCCGCTTCAAGGGCAAACCCGGTGAACAGTCGACCCTGTTCTTCCTCGATCCCAGCGGCAATGCTTTGGAGTTCAAAGCTTTTGCCGACGATGCCATGGTGTTTGCCAAATGAGTGTCACCTTCGCCGACGTAGAAGCCGCCGCAAAACGCCTCGCCGGCCACGCTCTGGTCACACCGCTGATCGAGAACCCCGCGCTTAACGAACGCACGGGATTTCGCGTCTTACTGAAACTTGAGACCCTCCAACGGGTCGGAGCGTTTAAGTTTCGCGGAGCCTTCAATCGTCTGGTGCAGCTGTCACCGGACGAACGCCGACGGGGGGTTGTGGCTTTCTCCTCCGGCAATCACGCCCAGGGTGTGGCCTTAGCCGCAAAGCTGCTGGGCATTCCGGCCTTGATTGTCATGCCGTCTGACGCTCCCAAGGTTAAGCTAGACGCGACTCGCCGATACGGCGCGGAGATCAAACTCTACGATCGCCTGAAAGACAGCCGAGAGGCCATTGCCGGCACCATCGCCGCTGAGCGGGGCTACCTCTTGGTGCCGGCCTTTGATGATCCACATATCATTGCCGGCCAAGGTACGGTGGGCCTGGAAGTCTATCATCAGGCACAGGCATTAGGCGTTGAGCTGGACGCCTTCGTCTCGCCAACCAGTGGCGGGGGCCTGTTGGCTGGGGCATCCCTGGCAATCAAGGCTCTGTCGCCCACGACCGCCATGATCGGCGTTGAGCCTGCGGGTTTTGACGACCTCCTGGCCTCACTCCAGGCCGGAACGCGCCAGGTGTTCAAGCCGACCACCCGCTCGCTCTGCGACGCTCTGGAGTCACCCGCAGTGGGCGAGATTACCTTCCCGATCATGCAGAAGACCGTCGCCGATGTGGCCGTTGTGACCGACGCTGAGATTGCTGATGCCATGCAGTATGCGTTTGCCACCCTGAAGCTGGTGGTCGAACCTGGGGGCAGCGCCGGACTGGCGGCGCTTCTGGCGCGAAAGGTTCGCTTCACCAAACCCGGTGGCGCGGTTGCGGTGGTCTTGTCCGGCGGCAATGTCGATCCCGAGCTCTTCGGACGTGTACTGGCCGGCAAGTTCTGAGCCTCAGAAGGTGTCGCTGATATCGGGCGGTGACAGCTGCTTGAAGATGGTTGCAAAGGGTGCCGTCACGATGGAAAGGACCGCCCCCATCAGCACCGTGTAGAACAGGCCGCCGATCAAGATCCAGGGTGCGGCTTGTATCAGCCAGTCTGACGGCGGATGTTGCATAAAGGCCTTCAGGCCCTTGAGATTAGCAATCGCTCCACTGGCACCCAAAGCACCGGCGATCCCGAAGATCATGATCTCTCCGGCTAGAACGATGCCGAAGACCGCCATCGCCACGCCGAACAGCCGCCAACCCTGGCCTCTCGTCATGTCCCAGGATTCGAACAGCCGGAAGCTGCGCTGAGAAAAACTCAGCGGCAGAGCCAAACTCAGACGAAGCGCAACCCAGATCACCACGGCCGCAGCGCCGCAGGCCAGTAGGAACACCACCAGACCCTCAGCCCATCCGGTCCCGGCCCCCGCAGCCGCGCCGACCCCCACCAGGATGAGCACCGGGACCAGGGCCGCGACAATCGCTAAGACAATCAACAGGTAGAAAACGACATTGACCAAGCCGACCCAGAGCTCTTGGGCACCTAGGCGCAGATAGGCAAAGGCCTTGTTTTCCGGCTCGAGCACTGCACGGTAAATTGCGGCGTTGACGACAGCGGTCCCAAGGATCCCAGTTAAGATCTGCAAGGGCTGATAGCGGGCGAGTTCGGCCTGTATCTTCAGCATTTCCGCGCTCGGCTGGGGCGCTTGGCCCGCCGTGGCAGATTGGATGGTGTCGCGATAAAAGCTGACCAAGTCCGGTAGAAACGCCCCGATCATCAAAAACTGCGGGACAATGGCGATAAGGACATAGGCGAATCCCCAGGCCAAGACGGCCAACGGGCGCTGAGTTATCAGCTGCAGACCCGACGAAATCGCCTGTCCCATGGATATCGTCGCCATTACGCCCGCTCCGTTGCTATCGAAGCACCCTACGCGAATTCGAGCGCCGACGGCTAGAGCCCGTTCCCTTTGGTCGGAAGCGTCCAAAGGGAGAAACTGGGCTCTAATTCAATGAGTTAGAGCATGTTTGGATCCGATAACCGGTTCCCACCTATCGGAACATGCGCTAGCGGCGCTGTTCGACCTTAGGGTCAGGCGCATACCGCGGCGTGATCAGCCTGGCCAAACGTGGTTTCAGCCAATTCTCGAAGTCATCAACGAACTCATAGACCACCGGCACCAGGACCAGGGATAGGATGGTCGAGGTCATCAAGCCGCCGATCACTGCGACCGCCATGGGTTGACGAAATTCAGCACCCTTTTCCAAGGCAAATGCCGTCGGCAACATGCCGGCCGCCATAGCCATTGTGGTCATGACGATGGGCCTGGCGCGCTCACGGCAGGCTTCCAGCAAGGCCTCGCGCTGGCTCATGCCCTCGCGTTCACGCTCAATGGCGTATTCGACCAAAAGGATGGAGTTTTTCGCCGCAATCCCCATCAGCATCAGGAAGCCAATGAGCGAGGGCACCGATAGGGACAGGTTGAAGGCCAGCAAACCCAGGAATGCGCCGCCCACCGCGGTGGGAAGTGCGGAGAGAATGATGATCGGCTTGAAAAAGGAACGGAACAATAGAACCAAGACCGCGAAGATCATTCCAATGCCAGTGAAGAGGGCCAGTCCAAAGGATCCAAACAGTTCCTGCATCGCCTCCAAGCTGCCGGTGGCCGCCGGCGTGACGCCGGCCGGCAGATGCCGCATGATCGGCAGGTTCTGAATCGCCTTGAAGGCAGGACCTTGAACTGAGCCGTTGAGTTCTGCCGTGATGGTCTGTTGGCGTTGGCGGTTCAGCCGTTCGATCCGCCCAGGGCCGGCCTGGAAACTCACATCGGCCACGGCTTCCAGAGCGGTCAAGCCCCCCGAAGCGGTTGGCACTCTGAGAGACTTGATCCGCTGTAAATCGCTGCGGGCATCCGCAGGTAGCCTGATCCGGATAGGGATACGGCGCTCGCCAGCCGTCAGTTTTGCAACATTGGCATCGATATCACCCACCGTGGCGATACGGGCCACTTGCGCGATCGCATCCACCGAAACCCCCAAGCGGGCGGCGTCAGCTGAACGAGGACGAATAACCAGTTCCGGGGCCGTGGGCGGTGAAGACGGGCGCGGGTTGGCGATCAGCGGGATCGTCCGCATTTGTTTTTCTAACTCGAGTGATGCCGCCGCAAGCGCGTCAGGATCGTTGCTGGTCAGAACCTGCTGAATGCCGCCGCCGTTCTGAACATCCAAAAAGGTCGCGCGGGCATCAGGAATGGCCCGCAAGGCCGGTCGTGTCTCCGCCTTGAGGGCCGCGCCGGTGGTGGTGCGTTTCTCATCCAGCAGCACAATGATCGTTCCGGTCCGCAGATCCGAACCCCCGCCACCGCGAGAGCCGGGACCAAAGGTCGCAACGGTCGATCCAATTTGAGAGAATACGCCCCGAACATCCTTGCGACCCAGATACACGTCGGCAACGCGCTTGGCGGAGTCCTCCATGTCCGATGCTGTCGCCCCCGGAGGACCCTGGAGGTTCACATAAAGATAGTCGGGATCGCCAATGGGTTGGAAACCTTGCGGCAAGACCAGGATCAATGACGAGGAACCGAAGAAGAAGAGACCACCGATCACGGCCGCGACAATGCGGTGATCCAGCGCCCATTCCAGGGCATCGCGGTAGAGGCCGGTGAACGGCTTGCGCGGATGCGGTTTGCTGCTGGGTTTGAGCAGATAGGCAGCCATCAAGGGTGTCAGCAGACGCGCGACAACAAGTGAGAATACCACGGCGACCGAAACCGTTATGCCGAACTCTCGGAAAAACTGACCGGGAATGCCTTTCATGAATGCGACGGGCATGAAGACCACGACGATGGCCATGGTGGTCGCCACAACCGCTAGGCCGATGGCGTCGGCTCCAAGCAGCGAGGCGTCATAGGGTCGCATACCCTGGGCGACGCGCTTCTCGATATTCTCGATTTCAACAATGGCGTCATCGACCAGGATCCCGACCACCAAGGTCAAGGCTAGCAAGGTGACCATGTTCAACGAAAACCCGAACCACTTCATCACGAAAAAGGTCGGGATCAACGACACCGGCATGGCAAAGGCCGTGATCATCGTCGAGCGCCAATCGCCGAGGAAAATCAACACGACCAGCGCGGCCAGAATCATGCCCTCAAACAGCACATGTTTGGTGGCTTCAAAGGTCGCTCGGGTTTCATCAACGGATGAAAAGATCCGCACGAACTTGACTTCGGGATGGGCCTTCTGGAGCTTGGCTAGCGCCGCGATAACCCCGTCGTCCACGACCACATCGCTTGAATCGCGGGTCTTCATAACTTGGAAGCCAACCACCGGTCGGTTGTTGTAGCGCGCAAAGCCGCGTGTCTCGGAGGCACCGTCGCCGACCTGGGCCACGTCCGTCAATTTGATATAGCGGCCCTGACCGGCCGGGATGGTCAGGTTGCGCAGGGCATTGAGCGTATTGACCGCACCCAATATTCGCAGGGTTTGTTCGCGCCCACCCACCTGAACCCGACCACCCGCGGCATCGAGATTGAAGCTGCGTAAAGCGTTGTTGACGGAAGCCGCAGTCAAACCCCGAGCCGCCAGCTTGTCGGAATCTATAATCACGTTGATCTCGCGGTTGACCCCACCAACGCGGGTGACCTGCGAAACACCTTTGGCCGCCTGCAACCCACGGCTCACCGTATCGTCGATGAACCAAGAAAGATCAGCGTCGGTCATGCCGTCAGCTTGCACCGCATAGGTCAGGATCGGCTGAGCATCAATCTCGACCTTAGTGACCGTCGGCTCATCGATTTCCCGGGGCAGGGTCGCTCGGGCTTGGTCTATCCGCGTTCGGACTTCATCGGTCTTTTTCTGAAGATCGTGTCCTAGCTCGAACTCAATGCTGGTGGTTGAGACGCCCTGGCTGACTGAGGAATAGACGTTCTTGGCATCGGGCAATCCCGCGATGGCGTCCTCTACCGGCCGCGTGATCTGCGTCTCCATTTCGGAGGGTGCGGCACCGTTCTGCGTTACTGTGACAGTAACCAGCGGAAACTGCACATTGGGGTATTGTTTGACCGGCAAACCCCCATAGGAAATCATCCCGGCCAACACCATGGCGATGAACAGCACGGCCACCGGGACCGGGTTGCGGATCGCCCAGCTCGAAATCTGGAAAGATCCGTCAGACTCAGACGGCAGGTGGCTCATTTGGGGGTGCCCATGACCGGTTTGACCATGTCGCCGTCCAGTAGGAAGGCCGCAGCGTTCTGAACGATCATCGTGCCTGCAGGCGGGCCCTTGATCAGAGAGACCTGACCGCCACCTCTAGCGCCCGTGGTGATCATCACCCGCTTCACCCGGTTGTCGGATCCCACGGTCATCACGCTGGCCCCATCGGCATCATAGCGGATAGCGGTTTCGGGCACCGTCAGGCTTTGACCAGCAGCATCTGCGAATTGGGCCCGGCCATATCCACCCGCGCGAATATCGGAACGCACCGGCAGGTGGATGCGGGCCGAACCCAGCTTGGTCTGGCTGGAGAGCTGCGGTGAAATGATCCGCACATAACCCTCCGCTGTGGCGCCGTTGGTCAGCGTCACATTGGCTCGCTGGCCGGGGCGGATCTGGCCAAGGTCTTGTTCTGAAAGCTCAGCCTTGAGCTCGATCTCACCGCCGCTGGCTAAGCGGAACCAGGGGCTGGCACCCTGGGCTGTCAGATCACCTGGGCGAACATTACGTTCCAGCACAAGGCCAGAGACCGGGGCTGTCACAGTCAGTTTCTTGGCGCGGGCTTCCACATCCCGGGCCGCAGCGGCTTGGGCATTGGCGGTGGCTCTTGCGGCCCTGGCCTGGAACCGGCGCTGCTCGATCTGTTCTTGGGACAGCACGCCCTGACCGTCCAGGTCCTTGACCCGCAAAGCTTGAGCTTCGGCCTGCTCAGCCTGGATGGCGGCCTGGGCGGCGACCGCTCGAGTCTGGTCCAACTGCGAGATAATCAACGCCCGGTCAATCTCCACCAGCGCCTGACCCGCCTGAACATACTGACCTTCATCAACCAACACCCGAGCGACTCGATATCCCGCGACTTCCGGCAGGACGGCGATTTCCTCTCGAGGCACCAAGGCCCCATCGGCGCTCACCGAGCCGGCCAAGCCATGCGGCTCAAGCTTGATGACCCGCACAGTGCGCGCCCGGGCGGCTTCGGTTTCCTTCACGGGCACCTTCTTGCCGCAAGCCGCCAAGGGTGCTGTGGTCAGCACAAGAGCCGCCAATACCAGGGAAAGTCGTTTAACCTTGATCGTCACGTCTAGCGCGCCTCTTTGTCGGTGGGCGTGGTGGATGCGGCCCAGCCGCCCCCCAATGCCTTGTAGGTTTGTACAGCACGCCGCAGGGCTTGGACCTGGGCTGCGGTAAGTTGCGAGCGGACCGAACGCCAGGACTGTTCCGCCCCAAGCGCGGTCTGCAGATCATCAAGCCCGTCGGCATAACGGGTGCGGAACGCGTCAGAGGCCCGCCGCGCGCGCGCCTCTCCGTCGGTCAGCAAGTCGACCCGACGGTGGTCAGCGCTGAGGCGCAGCAGCGCGCTATCGGCCTCGCCATAGGCGGTCTGCACCACTTTTTCATAGGCTATCACGGCCTGCTCGGTGCGTGCGGACTGCGCCTTCATGTCCACCAGCAGGCGAGGAATCGACAAGATCGGCTGGCTTAAGGCTCCGCCGATGGACCAAAACCGCGTCGCCGACGAGAAGTTGGGTTGTTTGGATCGCGACAGACCGACGCCGGGGGTCAGGGTAAATGTTGGGAAGAAGGCCAGCTCACTATAGGTCAAGCGTCCGGTCTGCGAGGCGATCTTCGCATGGGCCTCACGGACATCCGGCCGCCGCACCAAGAGGTCGCCCGGCAGGCTGGCAGGGACCTGTGGGATGACCCCAACCCCGACCGGACCAACGGGGCCAACAATGGCGTCTGTGCCGCGACCGACCAAGACCAACAGCGTGCGTTGGGTGGCCGCCAGATCAGCTTCCAACCCTTCGGCCTGACTACGGACCTGGGCATAGTCGCCCGCCACTCGGTCGGCATCGGCTTGGCCGGCCAAGCCCCGCGCCAGTTTGATGTCGACGATACGCTGCAGTTCGCCTTGGATCCGCACAGTCTCGCGTGCGTCCTGCAATTGGATCGCCAAGCCTCGGACCTGAAAATAGACGTCGGCCACGTTGGCCGCCAGGCTAGAGCGAGCGCCCTCGGCGCTAAACCTTGCTGCGGCTCGATCTCCCCCAACCAACCTATTGGCTGCGAAGATGCGCCCGAATAGATCAAGCTCCCAGCTGACGTTGAGGTTCGCAGTCGTGGCATTGCTGGTGCCGCTATTCGAGAAACCTGGAATATTGATCCGAGTTCCGGAGGTTTGCGTGGTGTCCGTCTCCTTGGTCGTTCCCGCTAGGTTGCCCTGGGGCAGAAAGGCAATCAGGGCACTGGACGCCGTCACGCGGGCCTCGCGCAACCGCGCCGCCGCCGACCGCGCGTCAGGGCTGGAGGTCAGGGCGGTGTCCTCGAGCCGGTCGAGTTCAGGATCCTGGAACTGGGTCCACCACCTCTCAAGGGCGGCATCAGAGAGCGCCTGCCCGTTGTCCGATCCGAACGAGGACGGCAAGGTTACATCCGGCTTGCGAACCGAAGCGCAGGAACTGAGCGCCAAGCAAGCCATGCCGGTGGCGAAAAAGTGGATTGGGCGCATAATCTCTATGTGGTCACTGGCAAACGCATTGGCTTTGGTGAACCATGGCCAAGCCAGTCAGCTTGAGACGATACACCGGGGGCCTTGATGAAGTAATAGTTCCGCTTTGGCCACATCTAAACGACGCTTGGATTGCGGATTGATTCAATAAATGACGGAAAATCCTAATCTGGCGCGACACAACGCAAACCATTAGATTTGTTCCCTACTATGCCCATTCTGAGGATTCCATGAAAAGTTTGATCCTGGCCGGCGTAAGCGCCCTCGCCCTTGGTGTTGCAGCCACTCACGGTGCCGATATCGATCCCGCGCGGCTCGCCGCACACATCAAGGTGTTGTCGTCAGACGCCTTTGAGGGTCGAGGTCCGGCCACCCCCGGCGAAGTTAAAACCGTCAGATACATGACCGAGCAATTCCAGGCTGCGGGGCTCAAACCGGGCGGAGACCTCAAGAGCGGCAAGCGCGCCTGGACCCAAGACGTGCCCTTGGCCCGCTATGAGACCAAGGGACCTGTTGCCGTCAGCGTTTCGGTGAATGGCAAGGTCCAACCCTGGACCCAGGGGACCGAGATCGCCATTCGCGCCGCCCAGACGGGAGCTGACCACGTCAGCGTCAAGGACGCGCCGGTCGTGTTCATCGGTTACGGTGTCAAAGCACCCGAGCGCAACTGGGATGACTTCAAGGGCGTGGATCTCAAGGGCAAGATCGCGCTCGTCCTGATCAACGACCCAGACTTTGAGACCGGCACCGGCGACTTCGGCGGCAAGGCAATGACCTATTATGGCCGCTGGACCTACAAATTCGAGGAGGCGGCGCGCCAAGGGGCTATCGGCTTCATCGTCATCCATGAGACTGACCCAGCCTCTTACGGCTGGAATACCGTCAAGAACTCCAACACCAACACGGTGTTCGACATCGTGCGCAAGGACCCTGCCGCCGACCATGCGCCGCTGGAAGCCTGGGTCCAGCGAGACAAGACTGTTGAACTCTTCAAAGCCGCTGGCTTGGATTTCGAAGCGGAAAAGAAGCTGGCCCAGACTCGTGACTTCAAGCCCGTCACCTTGAACGGCGTGACCTTCTCCACCGACTTTGCGGTCGATGTGCAGCAGATCATCTCCAAGAATGTGGCTGGGATTATCGTGGGTTCCAAACACCCCGCTGAGAAGGTGATCTACACCGCCCACTGGGATCACCTGGGCGTCGGTCTGCCGGACGCCAAGGGCGACACAATCTACAACGGAGCGTTGGACAATGCGTCCGGGTCATCGATGCTGATCGAAATCGCCCGCGCCGCTGCCAAGGCCCCAAGACCGGATCGCTCGGTGCTCTTTCTGTCGGTGACGGCCGAGGAGAAGGGCCTCTTGGGCTCAGAGTATTATGCGGCTAACCCGCTCTATCCCCTGGCTACCACCGTGGCTGATATCAATATGGACGGCATATCCACCTCAGGCCCGGCGCGGGACTTCACCACGTCTGGCAATGCACCCCTGACCCTGCAGGATGATCTGATCGCCGTGGCCAAGCAACATGGGCGCAGCTACAGCCCCGACCCTCGCCCCGGCGCAGGCACCTTCTTCCGATCCGACCACTTCTCCTTCGCCAAGCGGGGGGTTCCGGCGCTCTCCTTCAGTGGCGGACAGGACCTCGTTACCGGCGGCAAGGCGCGCGGCGAAGCGCTCTCCAAAGATTATGTGACTTTCCGCTACCACCAGCCCGCTGACGAATATTCCGCCGACTGGGACCTCACAGGTGCGGGTCAAGACGGGGCCATGCTGCTGGAGCTGGGTCTCAATCTCGCCAACTCCCGGAGTTGGCCGGCCTGGAAGGCAGGCTCAGAGTTCAAGGCCGTCCGCGACACAAGCGCCGCGCTTCGCAAGTAGGGCGGGTAAGTTGGCGACAAAGGCAGGGATCATTCGCTGCGGCATCGGGGGCTGGACCTTCGAGCCTTGGCGCGGGGTTTTCTATCCGCAAGGCCTCAGGCAGGCTGATGAGCTCAGCTATGCCAGTCGCCATCTGACCGCCATCGAAATCAATTCCACCTACTATTCCAGCCAAAAGCCAGAGACCTTCGCCAAGTGGGCGGCCCAGACGCCGGACGGGTTCAAGTTTTCCGTCAAGGCCTCGCGGTTCAGCACCAATCGCAGGGTGTTGGCGGACGGGGCAGACTCAATCACCAAGTTCCTCACCCAGGGAATCACTGAGCTCGGTGACCGGCTCGGCCCGATCCTTTGGCAGTTCATGCCCACCAAGACGTTTGATCATGACGATTTCGCTGGATTCTTGGACCTGCTGCCGACCATGCAGGATGGCCTGGCTCTTCGTCACTGTGTCGAAGTGCGCCATGCCAGCTTCGCCGATTCGAAGTTTGTCTCGCTCTGTCGCGACCACAACGTCTCCATCTGCTGCTCGCAGAATGCGAACTATCCTCTGATCGCCGACATCACCGCCGACTTCGTCTATGCGCGCCTTTTGATGGGGTCCGACACCATCACGACCGGCTATTCTCCCACCGATCTCGACCAATGGGCCGACCGGTTCCGAACCTATGCCGCGGGCGAAGTCCCTTCAGACTTGGCGATCTTGGACCGCACGACACAGCCGGCCGGACCGTGCGACGTATTCAGTTACTTTATCCATGAGGGAAAGGTCCGCGCGCCGGCCGCCGCCATGGCCCTGATCGAACGGTTGAGTGACAGCTAAAAAGCGGTCAGTGAGTCGATTTGGGTCACAAATGCCAAGGATCGGGCCCAAACAGCGGCATAAATCGAAATGTCCGAAAACATGGTTAATCAGGTCTTAACAACCATAACCCAATCTAAGTCCATGCATCGCGCCCTCATCCTTGCTCTGACCGTGCTGGCTCTGGCCGGATCGGCGCATGCGCAAAAGGCCAAGGCCAAGCCGCCGGTGCCTCTGCGAGGTAACGTCGCGGCCACGGCACCGACCCCGCGTTCACCAGCGCCGTCGGCACCGGCCCTTGATGCCCTTGGGGCTCGTAGTCTATTCTTGCCCGCCCCCATTGCCAGCGCACCGGTGGGCGGCGCGCCGGAACAATGCCGATTGGTCTGCGCTCAGACCTACTATTTCTGTCTGGCCAGCGACGGGCCGGAACAATGCCCCTCCAGCTGGAGCATTTGCCGCTCCGGCTGCGACGCCCCGACGCTGACCACGAGCTACTAATCGGGCTTGGCGAAGGCACCCAGCTGCTTCTAGAATGACGCCTGTCAGTTTCGTCTTCCCCTAGGCCTGAATGTCCCAAGTCGCATATCTCCCAGTCGGAAAGCGTGAGCAGACCAAGGTCCAGAACCGTCAATCGATCTTGGATGCAGGCCGCGAGGTGTTCGGCCAGCTGGGCTATGACAATGCCACAGTGCGCGACATCATTCGCCGCACAGGCTTGGCCGCCGGCACCTTCTACAACTACTACAAATCCAAGGAGGAGGTCGCCGCTGCCCTTTCCGAAGACGGCGTCCGTCGGTTCGCGCCCATCCTGAAGGCCCAGCGCGCCAAGGCCACCGATTGGGAGAGCTTCGTCCACGCAGCGTTCGCGGCCTATTTCGATTTCCTGGCTGAAGAACATCAGACTTGGTTGGCGCAGCGGCCGGTTGGTGCTCCTCACGTCCGCGTTGGCGGTGGAACACCGGAAATGGCCGCGGTCTTCAACGAGGTTCGCGACTCCATAGTCGAGCAAATTGGCGAGAGCGGCGCGTCGGGAGCCGACCCCGACTACCTAGCGGCAGCCTGCATCGGTGTTGCACAAGAGGTTGGCGATCAGATGCTGTCTCGCCGCCCTGTCGACACCAAAGGGGCGACCGACTTTGCGGTCTTAATGATCTTGGGCGGCCTACGCGGCCTGGGCGGCTGACCTCATGGTAAGACTTGCCCTCCAGCGTCTGGCAATCGCTACCCTGCTATCGCTACCCACCCCGATCCTGCGCGTCCTGGCCGGCGGCGGCGTCACCTATCGCGGTGGTCGCACCCTGGACCCCCGTTTGCAGTTCCTGACGGCCCAGGCCGGCCGAGGTCCCGGCATGACCAGCCTTTCGCCGGTCGAAGCCCGCAAGGCCAGCGCGGAGGGGCTGGCGGTCCTTAGCGCCACCCCGGAAAGTGACACGCGGATCGAGCCTCTCTGGCTGCCCGGAGCCAATGGTGAGATCGCCGCTCGCGCCTATCACCCTGCGGTTCAAGACCCCACAGCCCCGATCTTCGTCTATGCTCACATGGGCGGCGGGGTGATCGGCGACCTCGACACCTGCGACACCTTCTGCAGCATCCTGGCCAAGACCGCCCAGTGTCCGGTGATCTCGGTGGATTATCGTCTTGCGCCTGAGCACCGGTTCCCTTCAGGGCTCGATGATGTGCTGGCCGCCTACCGTTGGGCCCGCGATCACGCCGTGCGCTTTGGGGCTCCCACCGGCCAGGCCGCTATTGGTGGCGATTCCATGGGCGGGCATTTCGCCGCCATCATCGCCCAAGACCTCAAGCGCGCCCAAGAACCACAACCCGAGTTGCAGCTGCTCATCTATCCCTGCGTCGATGTGGCCAGCGAAAGCGCTTCCATGACCACCTATGCCAATGCCTTCCCCTTGGGTCGCGCAACCATGGACTGGTTCATGGGCCACTATATGGGCCCGCAGGATAATCCGGCGAACTTGCGTCTCTCGCCGATCCGCAACCCTGACCTCACAGGTCTCGCCCGCGCCGTGATCGCTACCGCAGGGTTCGATCCCTTGGTGGACCAAGGATTGGCCTATGCCAAGGCGTTGCAGGCCGCTGGGGTCAAGGTGGACTATCGCGGCTATGACAGCCTAGCCCACGGTTTTACCGCCTTCACCGGGGCCATCCCGGCGGCCGACGCAGCCTGTCGCCAGATCGCTGACCTAGTCCGCGACGCTCTCAATGAACGGACAAACTGATGCGTGCCTTGGTGGTTGAACGTTTGGCAGCCGAATATGCCGGTTGCGTGGTCAAGGATGTCCCGACGCCCGATCCCAAACCGGGTGAGGTGCTGATCCGCGTGTTGGCCAGCGCGGTCAATTTTCCCGACCTGATGCAGACGCGGGGCGAGCACCAGCATAAACCCCAGGTTCCCTTCACACCCGGCATGGAGCTGGCTGGTGAAATCGTCGCGTTGGGCGAAGGGGTTCAGGGCTGGAGTATCGGCGACGCCGTGGCCGGCGGCTCGCGTACGGGCGGCATGGCCGAATATGCGGTCAGTCCAGCAGCCGCCCTGCACCGCAAGCCGCCGTCCCTCAGCTTCAGCCAGGCCGCAGGCTATCAGGTGGCCTATCTCACCGCCTATGTGGCCCTGGTCCGCCGCGCCCAGGTGGAGCCCGGTCAATGGGTGTTGGTCCACGGGGCCGCAGGCGGCGTGGGGTTGGCCTGTGTGGATCTGGCCCTAAAGCTGGGTTGCAAGGTGATCGCCGCCTCGGCCAGCGACGACAAACTGGCCATCATCGCGCGCGACTATGCCCCTGACGCCATCGTCAATGTCACCCATGGCTTCAAAGATCGGGTGAAGGAGATCACCGGCGGCAAGGGTGCCGACGTCATCTATGATCCGGTGGGTGGCGACATCTTCGATGAGAGTGTGCGCTGCATCGCCTTTAACGGTTCGATCCTCTCCATCGGCTTTACTTCGGGCCGCCTGCCGGTGCTGCCGGTCAATTATGCCCTGATCAAGGGCTTCTCAGTCATGGGCGTGCGGGCCGGGGAATACGGCCGCCAGCTCCCTGAGAAAGGTCGCGAGAACAACTTGGCGATCTGGCAAATGGCTGCGGACGGCCTGATGAACCCCCGCGTCCACGAGGAATATACCCTGGCCGATTGGCAACCCGCCTTCGATACCCTCGCCAACCGCACCGTGGTGGGCAAGACGGTGGTGAGGCCGGATCTATGACCATCGAAAACGAAGACCAGCTTGAGCACCTCCGCGTTGTCGGTAACCTCGTCGCCCGCACACTCACCGCCATGGGTGAGGCGCTTGAGCCTGGCATGACCACCAAGGAGCTCGACGATTTCGGGCGCAATCTGCTGGAACGCGAGGGTGCCCGCTCTGCCCCTGAGGTCACCTACAATTTCCCAGGCGCCACCTGCATCTCCATTGGCCCCGACTGCGCCCACGGCATTCCGGGTGACACCAAGGTCAAGGCCGGAGACCTGATCAATATCGATGTCTCTGCCGAACTGAACGGCTTCTTTGGAGACACAGGGGCGAGTTTCGCTGTACCGCCCACCAGCGCCAAGATTGAGCGCCTGTGCCGCGATGGCCGCCGCGCCATGTGGACGGGTATCCGTTCGGTGAAATCCGGCAGTCGGCTCAATGAGGTGGGCCGATCCATCGAGGCGTTCGCCAAGAAGAACGGCTATAGCCTGATCCGCAACCTAGCCAGTCACGGTGTCGGCTATTCCCTGCATGACGAACCGGGCGAAATCCCGACTTGGCATGAGCCGACAGATCGCCGCACCATCCCTGAGGGTCTGGTCTTCACCATTGAGCCCTTTCTGTCGCTGGGCGGCGATTGGGTCGAGGAATTGGACGACGGTTGGACGCTGAGGCCGCTCAAGGGTCAACCCACCGTGCAATATGAGCACACCCTGGTGGCCACTTCGCGTGGGCCGGTGGTACTAACGCTCGCTTAGCATTGACATAGCCCACCCGTTCCCCTATCCACCGCCGCTCGATTTCGACCCGGAGCTAATCTCGTGAAACGCACCTTTCAGCCCTCCCGTCTCGTGCGCGCACGCCGGCACGGCTGGCGTTCGCGTATGGCCACCAAGAACGGCCAGAAGGTTATCGCCCGGCGGCGCGCCAAGGGCCGCAAGCGTCTGACCGCCTAAGCGACAGGTCATTTGGGGCATCCGAATGTCGGAGCCCAGCTTTCCCATCTCCAGACTGAAGATCCGGCCCGATTTTCTGGCCGCTGCAAAAGCTGACTCTTGCGCCAGGGGAGCTGTAGTCTTGCAGGCCCGTGACCGGGCGGATGATGCCCCTGACGTCCGCGTCGGGTTTACCGTCACTAAGCGGGTCGGCAACGCCGTGATCCGCAACCGCGCAAAGCGCCGCATGCGTGAGGCTGCGCGCGCGCTCATCCCCCTTTTCGCGGAGCCCAGCCATGACTATGTGTTCGTCGCCCGCGGTGGAGCTCCCACCCGACCGTGGGAGCGATTGCTTGACGACGTGAAAAGCGCGCTGATAAGCCTGCGCGCCAATCGCGAAACCCCTTCCCGCGCGCCCACCGGCGCTTCTATTCCCCCTAGAGTTTGAGCGCGCGCGCAATGCCCGACAATACCAACCGCAATACGATCATCTTCGCTGTCTGTGCTGCGATCCTGTTGCTGGCTTACCAGATGCTGGTCATGGGGCCGCAGACGCAGCGCCGCCAGGCCGAACTTAAGGCGCGCGAAACCGCCCAGGCTACTGCGCCGGCTGGATCCCTGGCTCCCGGCGTCGCCGCCAAGCCGATCTATGCCGGTCGGGTGGCAACCCTGGCCGCCAGCCCGCGCGCCGGGATCGACACGCCTTCTCTTCAGGGTTCGGTTCGCCTGCAGGGTGCCCGTATCGACGATCTGCTCATGAAGACCTATCGCCAGACCGTTGACCCTAAATCCCCAGCCGTGGAACTCCTGCGGCCGGAGGGTGTCGAGCACGCTTGGTTTGCGGAATTCGGTTGGACCGGGGCCAATCTGCCGGGATTGCCGACCTCCGATAGCCTTTGGACGGTAGCCCACGGAAACACTCTGGCCCCCGGCAAACCCCTGGTCTTGAGCTATACCAACGGCCAGGGCCTCAGCTTCACCCGCAAGATCGAGGTGGATGACAAGTTCATGTTCACGGTCACCGACCAGGTGGCCAACGCGACAGCCGCCTCGGTCACGATCGTGCCCTATGCCTCGGTTCAGCGCCAGGGCGCGCCCATGACACCGCCGGCCAATGCCCATGAGGGGGCTGTGGGCGTGATGGACGGCATTCTTCAAATGAAGAACTACAAGGACTGGAAAAAGGGCGGTGAGAAGGATTTCAGCGCTAAGGGTGGTTGGCTAGGCATCACCGACAAATACTGGCTGGCGGCGATTGTACCAGATCAAGCTGAACAAATTCACGCGGCCTATCGCGTCACACCCTCCGCTGGAATCGACGTCTATGAAACCAATTTTGTCGGCCAGCCTCGGGCCGTCGCGCCGGGCCAAAGCCTAACCCACGTCAGCCGCCTGTTCGCCGGGGCCAAGACGGTGCCGGCCCTCAAAGCCTACGAGACCAGTCTAGGCATCCCCAAGTTCGTCGATGCGATCGACTGGGGCCGGCTCTATTTCATCACCAAGCCGATCTTCTGGACCCTGGAAAAATTCTTCTCGATCTTCGGCAACTTTGGTTTGGCCATCCTGGCTCTGACCGTTGTGGTCAAGATCATCTTCTTCTACCCGGCCAATCTCAGTTTTGAGTCCATGACCAAGATGAAGAAAATCCAACCCGAGGTCGAAGCCCTGCGGGTGAAATTCAAGGAGGACCCAGCCAAACAACAGCAAGAGCTGATGGCCCTCTATGCCAAGGAGAAGATCAATCCGCTGCTCGGCTGCCTGCCCATGCTGGCGACGATCCCGGTGTTCCTGGCGCTGTTCAAGGTGCTGAGCGTATCCATTGAGATGCGACATGCGCCGTTCTTCGGCTGGGTTCAGGACCTCTCGGCCCCTGATCCCACCAGCTTGTTCAATCTGTTTGGGCTGATCCCGTGGGATCCGTCGATCCTGCCCATGGTTGGGCCCCTGTTGGCGCATCTGGGCATTTGGCCGCTGCTCTATGGCTTGGGTCAGTGGCTGACCATGGCCATGAGCCCCCCGGCCCCCGACCCCACCCAACAGAAGATGATGCAGTGGATGCCGGTGATCTTCACCTTCATGCTGTCGAGCCTCTCGGTTGGCCTGCTGATCTATTATTCGTGGAGCAACATTCTCACGATCCTGCAGCAATATGTGATCATGCGTCGCTTCAAGGTCGATAACCCCATCGATCAGATTTTGGCTCGGCTGACCGGCAAACCTGTTCAGGCTACCGGGTGAGCGATCCGCTCTTCACGGACGACCAGCTGGAAGCTGCCCGTGTCCTCTTTGCGCGCCAAGCCACCTTTATGATGGGTGCGGTGGCGGTGGACGGGTTGCCGCCATCCGATCTGCCGGAGGTGGCCTTTGCTGGGCGGTCCAATGTGGGCAAGTCTTCGCTGATCAATGCCCTGGTGGGAATGAAGAAGTTGGCGCGGGCTTCCAATGAGCCGGGCCGCACCCGCGAAGTGAACTTCTTCGTGCTGGATGAGCGCCTGCGTCTCGTCGATCTGCCCGGCTACGGTTGGGCCAAGGCGTCCAAGGGCACCGTCAAAAAATTCCAAAGCATGGGCCGCGACTATCTGCGCGGGCGGGCCAACCTGAAGCGCGCCTATCTGTTGATCGATGCCCGCCATGGTCTGAAGGACGTGGATAACGAGCCGATGGACGCCTTCGACAAGGCCGCAGTCTCCTATCAGATCATCCTGACCAAGGCCGACAAGATCAAACCTTCAGAGGTCGAGGCGGTGCTGGCCAAGACCCAGGCCGCCATTGCCAAGCGCCCTGCCGCCTATCCCCGCGTGCTGGCCACCTCATCAGAAAAGGGCGGCGGTTTGCCCGAGCTTCGGGCCGAGATCATGGCGGCTTGCGAGGTTAGCCCCTAACTTCTATCTCGTGGGCATGGCCATCGAGATCGTCCGACTGACACCTAATAATATCGAC
>JANLPK010000311.1:0-1603 GCA_031367205.1 Alphaproteobacteria bacterium | reverse complement strand
CCGAGACCGTCATGTCCTATGAGGCCGGTGTGAAGGCAGACATGTTCGAGCGCCGCCTGCGCCTGGACGCCGACGTCTTCGCCTACCGCGTCAACGACCTGCAGCTCACAGCTGTCGGCGGTGGGGCCAATTTCAACCGCCTGATCAATGCCAAGCATGCCAATGGCTACGGCTTTGAGTTTAATGCCGAGGCGGTTCCGGTGGAACATTTGGCTCTGACGGCCGGGCTCTCCTACAACCACACTGAAATCGATGACGCCAACCTAGCCACTGCGCCCTGCGGCTCAGGCTGCACAGTCCAGGACCCAGCCGGTAAGCTGCCCGGCACGGTTAGCATCGACGGCAACAGCCTGCCTAACGCCCCGCGTTGGATCGCCAATGTCACGGCTCGGTATGCCATTCCCTATGGCGACGGTGAGTTCTTTGCCTTCACCGACTGGGCCTACCGCTCCAAGATCAATTTCTTCCTCTATCAATCGGCCGAGTATTCCGACAATCGCCTGCTCGAGGGCGGTCTACGCCTGGGCTACGCTGCCGCAGCCGGCAAGTGGGAAGCCGCCGTCTTTGGCCGCAACATCACCAACGACAAGAGCCTCGAGGGCGGCATCGACTTCAACAACCTCACCGGCTTCGTCAACGACCCCCGCACCGTCGGTGTCGAGCTGAAGACCCGGTTTTAGGCGTCGGCTTCCCCCATTCATGGGGGAAGTGCTACACGGCTTGCGCAGCAAGGCTGCGCGAGCCTTTTCGGGACGAATCCATGAAGTTTGATGACGTAATCCTTGGTCGCCGCAGTATTCGTGGCTACAAACCCGACCCAGTTCCCGTGGCTTTGATCAAGGAAATCATAACCTTGGCGATGCGCGCACCGTCGTCGATGAACACCCAACCCTATCATCTCTACATCATCAGCGGTGAGCCGCTGGCCCGCATCCGAGCTGGCAATACCGAGCGGACCCTGGCCGGCGTCCCAGACTCCCGCGAATTCCGCAGAGGCACCGCCTTCGCGGGCCCGCACCGTGAGCGCCAGATCGGCGTCGCCAAGCAACTGTTCTCCGCCATGGGCATTGCCCGCGACGACAAGGAGATGCGCCAAGACTGGGTCTTGCGCGGCTTCCGCCAATTCGACGCCCCGGTCTGCGTGGTCGTGACCTATGACAAAGATCTGGATGGCAGCGACGACACCCCGTTCGATTGCGGCGCGGTGGCGACGGCCTTGGTCAACGCGGCCTGGTCGCGCGGGCTCGGTGCCGTGATCAACAGCCAGGGCATCATGCAGTCCCCCGTGGTGCGCGAGTGCGCAAATATTCCCGACGATCAAGTGATCATGAAAAGCATCGCCCTAGGCTGGCCCGACGACGACTTCCCCGCCAATGCCGTAGTCTCCGAACGCCGCTCAGTGGAAGAAGCCGCTGTGTTCGTGGGTTTCGAGGAGTAATAGGCAATCGAGCGCACGTCAGCTTCCCCCATTCATGGGGGAAACGTCACAAGACGCCAAAGGCGGCGCGTGACAATGGGGGTGAGAATCTGAAGGCTTGTGGCTTCAGACACGCACCCCCATCGACCCTCCAGCCAAGAGGCTGTCGGCCCACTTCCCCCATTC
>JANLPK010000199.1:0-8520 GCA_031367205.1 Alphaproteobacteria bacterium | reverse complement strand
AAGGTCTTGGCCAACGCGCAAGACGATCACACCAAGCTGGTGTTTGACCCGACCCTGCGCGGCCATACCGACCAGTTTATCTATAAGTTCCAACGCCCAAAATAAGGACCAGACATGACCCGCATCGCCTTTATCGGCCTTTGCAATATGGGCGGCGGCATGGCTGCCAACCAGGCCAAGGCGGGTCATCAGGTTTCGGCTTTTGACCTCTCATCGGAGGCGGTGGGCAAAGCCGTCGCCGCGGGGTGTGTTGCTGCCGGATCGGTGAAGGCGGCGGTGGCGGACGCTGACGTGGTGATCACAATGCTGCCCGCTGGACCGCATGTGCGCGCGGTCTATACCGAACAGATCGGGACAAATGCCAAGTCTGGTACCTTGCTGATCGATTGTTCGACCATCGATGTGGAGAGCGCGCGGGCTGTGGCCACCGCAATGACGGAGCATGGGTTTCGGTTCGCCGACGCCCCGGTTTCCGGCGGCACGGCTGGAGCCGATGCCGGAACACTGGCCTTCATGGTCGGGTGCGCAGAGGCTGAATTTGCAGGGGTCGAGGCCGTCTTGGCACCCATGGCGCGGGCGGTGATCCGGGCCGGGGACCATGGAGCCGGGCAGGCGGCCAAGATCTGCAACAACATGCTGCTGGGTATCTCGATGATCGGCGTCTGCGAAGCCTTCGCGCTCGCCGAGAAGCTGGGGTTGGAGGCGGACAAATTCTTCGAGATCGCCTCGAAATCGTCTGGGCAGTGCTGGTCGCTGACCAGCTATGCGCCCTGGCCCGGATTGGTGGAAAGTGCGCCCTCGAACCGTGACTATGCCGGCGGGTTTTCCACCGCCATGATGCTGAAAGACCTCAAGTTGGCCCAAGACGCCGCCGCCAAGGCCGGGGCAGCTACGCCGATGGGCGCGCAGGCCGAGGCCCTCTATGCCCTGTTCGACCGGCAGGGGGCAGGTAACAAAGACTTCTCGGCCATCCTGCAATGGCTGCGGGGTGTGGCCCCTTAAACCTCGGTGTCGTGCTGACGTTCGGCCTCAGTGCGGCTCTCCTGCAGGAAGCGCGGCAGGCGCGAGGGGCGGCCGATCATGTCTGACAGGTCGGCAAGATCGATGAAGTTGTCGGCTTGCCTGCGCAGATCGTCCGAGGCCATGGGCGGCTGCGACTTTACGGTGGAGACCACGGTCACCCGCGCGCCCTTACGCTGCACAGCCTCGACGAGGCAGCGGAAGTCGCCATCGCCGGAGAACAGCACCAGATGGTTGGTGTGGGCGGCCATCTCCATCATATCGACGGCGATCTCCACATCCATGTCGCCACGCCAACGTTTGCGACCTTGGGAGTCGGTATATTCCCGCGCGCTCTTCGTCACGAGTTGGAAGCCGTTATAGTCCAACCAATCCACCAGCGGTCGGATGGGGGAATATTCCTGATCTTCGACCAGGGCGGTGTAGTAATAGGCCCGCACCAGGATGCCGCGTTTGCGAAACTCTTCCAGCAGCTTGCGATAGTCGATATCGAAGCCCAAGCCCTTGGCAGCGGAATAGAGGTTCGACCCGTCGATGAAGAGCGCCAGCCGGTCAGTGGGATAAAATGTCATTGAAATCGGGAATCCAATTGGGGGGCGGTGAGCGCTTGATCTTGGACGAGGCCGTCATCGTGGCAATCGGCGGAAATATGGCCGGAGACTACGGATCGTCAGAAGCTCTTCTCGAAGCTGCGCTCGCGTGTTTCGCCCAGGCGGGATTGCCTGTGGTGCGCCGGTCGTCCTGGTGGCGCTCTGCCGCCTGGCCGGACCCGACGCACAACGAGTATCGCAATGGCGTCGTGCTTGTCGAGACGGCGCAGGGCCCTTTGGAGACGATTCGAACACTGTTCAGCCTAGAACGGGCATTTGGCCGCGAACGGAGCCTGAAAAATGCACCACGCACCCTGGATCTAGACCTGATAGCCCATGGGCGAACCGTGATCGAGGGGGCGGACCTGACTTTGCCGCACCCCCGCGCGCATGAGCGTCTGTTCGTTATGGGCCCGTTGGCGCAGGTCGCACCGGCCTGGCGGCACCCAAAATTGGGGCTTAGCGCCGTGGCGTTGGCGGTGCAGGCGACCACCGGCCTGGACGCTACGCCCTTGTAAGCCGCGTCGGACTCGATCAAGGGTTCGCAATCGTGCAGACTAAGGGGCGAGACACCCCGCTTAAAGTGAGGCGCACTTCTTGGCCTATCGGCTGGTTATTTTCGATTTTGACGGCACCCTGGCTGACAGCGCTGAGTATTTCATCAGCATGGTCAATGTGGTCGCCGAGAAGTTTCGGTTCCGCAAGGTTACCGAGGCGGAGGTCGAGATGCTGCGCGGGCATTCCACCCGCGAAGTGATCAACTATATGCGTGTTCCGGCCTGGAAGATGCCGTTCATCGCGCGCCACACCCGCAAGCTGGTGTCGGAAAACACCGCCGAAATCGCGTTGTTTCCCGGCGTCGCGGAGCTGTTTGCCGGGATAGCGGCCAAGGGCGTTCGGATTGCGCTCGTCAGCTCCAATGCCGAAGCCAATGTGCGCAAGATCTTGGGACCAGAGATTTGCAACCACATTGAGATATTCTCCTGCGGCGCCTCGATCTACGGCAAGACGCCGAAGTTCAAGAAGGTGATCAAGCAGGCTAAGGTGAATGCTGCCGAGGTTATCTCCATCGGCGATGAGACTCGGGATATCGAGGCCGCGACCAAGGCCGGGATTGCGTCAGGGGCGGTGACTTGGGGCTATGCAGAGCCGCACGTGCTGGCGTCACACCATCCGACGTTGTTGTTCAACGAGATGGGCGAGATCCTGGCGGCGGTGGCGGGCTAAAGCTCGAAAGCGGCGTGAGTTGTGACGGACTGGCCATCGAATTCCACAAACTGCAGTCGTGTCAGCCGCGCTGTGATCCCCACCTGCCCGAGAACTCTCACTAGGTCTTCGGCCTCATCGTGGAAATCGAATGCCGCGATGGTCACATGCGGAATGAAGGGGATGTCGCTGCGCAGGTGGTCCGAGAGTGGGCCGCCATAGAACGCGTCGTGTAGGGCCTCGATCTCTGCGCGGCCCTGGTCGGGGACCAGGAAAATGTGGCTCTGACTGTCGTCGTGGGCGCGGACGGCGAGGTAGGCGCTGAGGCGCAGGGCGATGGGGCCATGATCTGCGATGACTTGGTTGATGTGATCGGTGATGCCTGAAAGGTCGTCGGTCTCGAACGGGAACACCAGGGTCACATGGGCCGGGATGATCGCGGCCCGAGGGTCATGGCGGTGGCGCAGGGTCTCGATGCGGGCGAGATCTGCGCGGGCGGCTTCTAACGGGGCGATGATCAGATAAGACATAGACACCCCCACCGCTCGTCCCCGCGAAGGCGGGGATCCAGGGGTTTTATGCCACCAGCGGAGGAAATTGAAAAAGCCTGGGTTCCCGCTTTCGCGGGAATGAGCGAAGGAGGGCGTTGAATTTCCTATGCGGCGTTGCACAATGGCGCGCAAAGCTGTAATCCGACCGGTTCTAATCGCATTCCGAGGAATCCATGGCTCGCGTCACCGTCGAAGACTGCATCCAACGCGTCCCCAATCGCTTCAGCCTGGTGCTGTTGGCGTCGCATCGCGCGCGGGCCATTTCAGCCGGCTCGCAAATCCTGGTGGACCGCGACAATGACAAGAACCCCGTGGTTTCGTTGCGGGAAATTGCCGACGATATGGTCGATGCCGAGGAACTGCGCGAAGCCTTGATCACCACCCTGCAACGGGTTGATGAGCGCTCGGAAGCTGAGGAAGAGGCCGAGACTTTGGCTCTACTGGCCGATCCGACGCACATGCAGATGAGCGAGCTGGAATTGGTGCGGGCCCTGCAGAGCGACCGCGACGGCGGGCAGGAGGAGCGGTACTGAGCCCAGAAGGCACAGACCCTCTCACTGCTGCGGCGGCAAAGCCCGCCGAACTTACAGACACGCCGGTTATCGCCGCCGCTAAGCGGCCCAGAATGCTACGCCAATATGAGCTGATCGAGCGGGTGCGGGCCTACGACCCCACCGCCGACGAAGCCATTCTCAACCGCGCCTATGTCTATGCCATGCGCATGCACGGTAGCCAGAAGCGAGCCTCCGGCGACCCCTATTTTGCCCATCCCATCGAGGTGGCCGGCATTCTGACCGACTATCGGCTCGATACCGCGACGATTGTCACGGCCCTGTTGCATGACGTGATTGAGGATACGCCCGTCTCGGCAGAGGATATTTCGCACCTGTTCGGCAGTGAAATATCCGGTCTGGTTGAGGGGGTGACCAAACTTACCAAGCTGGAACTCAACAGCGAGCACACCAAACAGGCCGAGAACCTGCGCAAGTTCATCCTGGCGATTTCCAAGGATGTGCGAGTGTTGATGGTTAAGCTGGCCGACCGCCTGCACAACATGCGCACGCTGCAGTTCATCAAACAGGCGGCCAAGCGCGAGCGGATCGCCCGCGAGACCCTGGACATCTATGCGCCCTTGGCCCGCTCCATCGGCTGTCATCGCATTTGTTCAGAGCTGGAAGAGCTTGCATTTGAGCACCTGAACCCTGTGGCGCGAAACGCCATTGGCCGGCGATTGGCGACCTTGCGGGTGGAGCAGGGCGGTGCAGTGGCGGTGGTCTCTGCCGAAATCGCGGCCAAGCTGGCGGCCAAGGGTATCGGCGCGCGGGTGTTTGGACGTGAGAAGAACCCCTATTCGATTTGGCGCAAGTTGCAGCGAAAATCCATTGGATTTTCTCAACTTTCTGACATCTATGCCTTCCGTGTGATCTTGGATTCGGAAGAAGATTGCTATCGGGCGCTGGGTGTTATCCACCGGGCTTGGCCCTGCGTGCCCGAGCGTTTCAAGGACTTCATCTCAACACCGAAGCGCAACAATTACCGCTCCCTGCACACCACTGTTGTGGGGGCCAAGGGCATGCGGATCGAGATGCAGATCCGCACCGAAGCCATGGATTTGATTGCCGAAGATGGGGTCGCGGCCCACTGGCGCTACAAGGACGAATCCTACGGTTTCGACGCCGAGCATCAGGCTGCTGCCGGCGGCATTGATCCGCTGGTCAACCTGCGCCAACTGGTCCAAGTGCTCGAACACGGCGGCGACATCGACGAACTGGTCGAGCACGCTAAGCTGGAGATGTATCTCGATCAGACCTTCGTGTTCACGCCCAAGGGCAAGCTGGTCAATCTGCCGAAGGGGGCCATGGCGCTGGACTTCGCTTATGCGGTTCACACCGACGTGGGCGACACCTGCATCGGTGTGAAGATCAATGGCGAGGTTCGGCCCCTGCGCACGGCGTTGCAAAACGGCGACGTCGTGGAGGTGGTGCGCGGGCCCAAGCCTGTGGTGCCGCCGGACTGGAGATCTCTGACCGTGACCGGGCGCGCGCGCTCGGCCATCCGCCGCCACATCCGCCAGACCGAGAAAGAGGGATTTGTCCGCCTGGGCCGGGCCATCGTCGATCAAACCTTCGAGCGCGCTGGAAAAGCTAGGAGCGTCATCTCGCTCAAACCGGCTCTAGAGCGCTTTGCTGCGGCGACCGAGGATGACCTGTTTGAAGCCCTTGGCCGGGGCAGGGTGTCGCCCGCCCAGGTGCTCGATGTGGTGTTTCCAGGGTTAAAGGCGGCCGACCGCGAGGCGGCGACGGCGGTGCGCCGGATCGAGAGCGGTCGGGGTGCGCGCCTGTTCGTGCGGGGCGGGGGCCTGACCGCGGGGACTTCGCTGATTTTTGGGACCTGCTGCCGTCCCGTGCCCGGCGACAGGATCATAGGTATTGTCGAGCCCGATGGACCAGGACCCGTGGTCCACACCATCGATTGCCAGAAGTTGGCCGCCTTCGAAGATCGCGAGGAGCTCTGGCGTGATCTGCAGTGGACCCCGGAGGCGGAGCGCAACACGGTGACCATGTCGCGGCTGACCGCCACCATCCGCAATGCACCGGGCGTTCTGGGTCAAGCCTGCACCTCTATCGGCGAGGCGGGCGGCAACATCGTCAATCTGGGCATGCACCGGCGCCAGGAAGACTTCTTCGACGTGGATTTCGATATTGAGGTGAAGGACGCCCGTCACTTGACCCACATCGCCGCCGCCCTGAGGGCTAACCCGTTGATCGAAACTGTGGATCGGGCGGCCGGTTAGGCCTGCTCCGGCACCCGTTGCGGCTGCGACGCGGGTGTGGTTGGCGGCCACGCATCCACCGTTACCCGACGCATATGCCGTCTCTGGCCCGGATAGTCATTGAGCGCATAGTGCCAGACCGAGCGATTGTCCCAAAAGGCGATGGAGCCGGGTTTCCAGGCAAAGCGCGTGGTGAAGCGCTCACTCCGGCAGTGGTCGAACAGGAAGTCGAGCAGAGCCTTGGACTCGCGCGTCGTCCAGCCCTCGATCCGCATGGTGAAAGCTGGGTTCACATAGAGGGCCTTGCGGCCTGTCTCCGGGTGGGTCAGCACCATGGGATGCACGAACTCTCCCGTCGCACCTTCGGCCTCAGCGACCACCATGGAGCCCCGCTTCTGGACTGAGTGGCCGCCCGCCGAATATTCCCGGCCCGCCGAGTGGACGGCGTTCAGCGACTCTAAAGTCGCGCGTAGGGCAGGCGACAAAGCCTCCAATGCTGCGGCTTGGCTGGCGAACAGGGTGTCGCCGCCATAGTCGGGGATTTCCAGGGCGTAGAGGATCGAGCCGATGGAGGGGGTTTCCAGGAAGCTCATGTCGGAATGCCATCCGCCGCCGAAATTGATCTTGTCGGTGGGCTCTTTGATGATCTCCATCACCTCAGGGTGGCTGGACATGCCGCTGACATAGGGGTGGACATTGAGCGTGCCGAACCGACGGCCAAACGCCAGCTGCTGATCGGGCGTCAGGGCCTGATCACGGAAGAAGATCACCTGATGGGTGACAAAGGCAGCGCGAATTTCGGCGATTTCGGCGTCCGAGAGGGGGCCGGAGAGGTCTAGGCCGCTGATCTCAGCGCCGAGCGCGCCGGCGGTGCGGTGAATGCGCAAGCTGGACATGACAATGCTCCTCCGAGTTTCGCCCATTTCGTCATGGGCGGGCGGCGGGTTCAAGTGCTCAAGTGCGGGGCCCGGCTAGTCAGGGCATCGGCATGGCACTATGGCAAGCCTCCAACCGGGGACGCACCTTGCCATGACATCGACCAGTCTCACCCTACGCCATGCCCTGTTGGCGCTTGCCGTGGTCGCCGTGTGGGGCACCAATTTTGTGGTGATCAAGGTGGCGCTGGGACATTTACCGCCGTTGATCCTGGCGGCATTGCGGTTCAGTTTTGCGTTCCTGCCAGCCGCCTTGTTCATCAAGCGACCCAATGTGCCCTGGCGCAACCTGGCGGCCTATGGGGTGCTGATCGGGCTCGGCCAATTCGGCATGCTGTTCCTGGCCATGACCCACTACATCTCGCCGGGTCTCGCTTCGCTGGTGGTGCAGACTCAGGCGTTCTTCACCATCGGTTTGGCCATGTGGTTGACCAAGGAGCGGGTGAGGTCGTTCCAGATCGGGGCGTTGGCCTTGGCCAGCGTCGGCTTGGGCTTGATCCTGATGCATGCCGATGGAGTGACAACGCCTCTGGGCCTGAGCTTGGTGCTGATCGCAGCAATGTCCTGGGGCACAGGCAATATGGTTCAGCGCGCGACGCCGGGGGTTAGCTCCCTTGGCTATGTGGTGTGGTCCAGCGTCTTTGCCGTGCCGCCGCTGTTGGCCTTGTCCCTGGTGTTTGAGGGGTGGCCGGCCATCGTCAAGGGCGTGACCCACGCCGATGCGGTGACCTGGGCGGCTGTGGCCTGGCAGTCGGTTGGCAATACGCTGTTTGGCTATTCGGCCTGGGGGTTCTTGCTGGCGCGCTATCCGGCCGCGACGGTATCGCCCTGGTCATTGCTGGTGCCGGTGTTCGGGATGGGGGCATCCGCGCTGCTGCTGGGCGAAGGGCTTCCGGGTTGGAAGCTGCTGGCGGCGGTCTTGGTGATGGCCGGGCTGGCGATCAATGTGGCTGGGCCTAGGATTTGGCCGACTCGACCTGAAGGAGACACTTTAGCCTCGTGATGGATGACATCATGCCCAGCTTTCGCTAAGCCCCGTCAAGTTGGAGACTGGTGCGATGAATGCCGAACAGGTGTTAAATGAGTTTCGCGGGGCAGGCGCTCTGCGTGAGGGGCATTTCATTCTGGCGTCTGGCCGTCACAGCGCGATGTTTCTGCAGAAGAACCTGGTGTTCCAATTCCCGGATCGGACCGCCCGGCTCTGCAAGGCGCTGGCCGAGAAGATCGAAGCTGCGGTCGGTAAGCCTGATGTGATTGTTGCGCCAGCGGTAGGCGCGATCATTCCGGGCTATGAGGTTGCACGTTGGTTGGGGGTGCCCTCGATTTTTGTGGAGCGGGAGGACGGGGTCTTTAAGCTGCGTCGCGCGTTTAAGATTGAGCCCGGTGCCAAGGTTGTGGTCGTGGAAGACGTGATCACGACCGGCGGGTCATTCCGCGAGGCGGTG
>JANLPK010000304.1:0-15108 GCA_031367205.1 Alphaproteobacteria bacterium | reverse complement strand
GAACTGACCGCCAACGGCCCGGGCAACGATGTCGAGTTCGGAACGGTCAAGAAAGAGGACGAGTTCCGCGCGCTCTACGCCATGGATAGCTACCATCATGTCTTGGATGGCGCGCGCTATCCGGCGGTTCTTTGCATTACCGGTGCAAACGATCAGCGGGTGGAGCCCTGGATGGTCGGGAAATTCGCTGCGCGGCTACAGGCCGCGTCGAACTCAGGCAAACCCGTCCTGCTCAGAGTCGATTACAGCTCAGGTCACTATGCTTCGAACAAAAAGGCAGGCTTTGAAAAGCGTGCCGATATATACGCCTTCGTATTGCATTTTGCCGGCAAGGGCAGCGCGTAACCCTAGCTGAGATTTGTCATTGTCGGCGTTTTGGTGCGACCCGATGGGGAGGTGCAGTTCGACGACCAGGCAGTCTGGACAATCGCCGGATTGACCGCGGGGCGTGCGGCGTCCACGCTTCTCCAAATTCACCAAGGGATTTCAATGGTTCAATTGCGTAGGCTTGTTTGCGCCCTGTGGTTCGCTCTGTTGGTGGGCGCCACAAGCGAAGCCTGGGCGCAGGCCGCAGCGACGGCCATTCCCTATGGGCCAACGCTGATCTTGTCCGGCTAGACCACACCGTGGCGATTCACGAGGCGCTGCCCAATGCTCAGTTGGCCGTGTTTCCCAATAGTACGCACTTGGTGCCCTATGATGACCCGCAGATGTTCAATGCGACGGTCGAGCGGTTCCTCACGAAGTCTATCAAAAACAAAAACCGGATCGCCGACACTGTCGCGTCGTTTGAAAAGCTCATGTCGGGCCTGCCGCGATAGGCCGCGGGTCTCGTTGAGTTATTGGCTTGGCTCGGTAAGGGCCCAAGACAGGCTTTCACCGGCGTGGAAGGGAACCACGTCTGATCCCTCCAGCTTGAGCTGATCGGGGACCTGATGTTGCCGCCGCTCCAACACGATGTGGCTCTCATTGAGCGGCAGACCATAGAAGTGCGGGCCGTTCTCGGAGGCGAAGGCTTCCAGGCGGCCGAGCGCACCTTCTTCCTCAAACACCACCGCATAGCTCTCTAGGGCGAAAGGCGCGTTGAATATCCCGGCGCACCCGCAGGCGGCTTCCTTGTCACCGACAGGATGGGGCGCGGAGTCTGTGCCGAGGAAGAACTTGGCGGAACCTGATGTCGCGGCGCGACGCAGCGCGAGCCGATGCGGCTCGCGCTTGGCGATGGGCAAGCAGTAGAAATGCGGGCGGATGCCGCCCTCGAACATGGCGTTGCGATTGATCGCCAGATGGTGGGGCGTGATGGTCGCCGCCAGATTCGGGCCACCTGCCTCGACGAAGGCCACCGCCTCAGCCGTGGTGATATGTTCGAACACCACCTTGAGCGCCGGAAAATCGGCGATCAGCCGGCTGAGAATGCGGTCAATAAACACGGCCTCTCGGTCGAAAATGTCGATGTGGCGCTCCGTAACCTCGCCATGGATCAGCAGGGGCATGCCGATCCTCTGCATGGTCTCCAGCACATTGTGGATATTGGCGATGTCGGTGACGCCATGATCGGAGTTGGTGGTGGCGTGGGCGGGATAGAGTTTGCAGGCCGTGAACACACCTTGGGCGAAACCGCGCTCAACTTCGCCAGGGTCGATGGTGTCGGTGAGGTAGCAGGTCATCAGCGGCTCGAAGACTAAGCCCGGTTCGAGGGCGGCTAGGATGCGGTCTCGGTAGGCTTTGGCGGCGGCGACCGTGGTGACCGGTGGGCTGAGATTGGGCATGACAATGGCGCGGGCGAACTGCCTGGCCGTGTAGTTGACGACAGAGGCGAGCATCGGGCCGTCGCGAAGATGAACATGCCAATCATCGGGCCGCCGGAGCGTCAGGCGTTGTGCAGCTTGAGCGGCGTCGGCAGAGGGGGTGTCGATGTCAGTTATCGGCATAGAGTTGGTCGTCCTCCACATAGCTCGGCTGGGTCACAGCGCCTTGCCGGGCAGTGCCGGCGGCTTGGTCATACGTCCAGAATGCGACGGACTGAAAGCGATGTCTGCGCCACCTCCAGTTTATGCGCCGCAGGGTGATCGAGAAAGAGTATCTCGTCCAAGATAGTGTTCCTTTCGGAAATGCACTGAGTTAGCTGGCATTGGACCGATGGCGTGAGGGCTAGGATGATTACGATTTACGGCATCAAGGCCTGTGACACGATGGTCAAGGCGGGGCGGTGGCTGGACGAGCACGGTGTCGCCTATCAGTTTCATGACTATAAGGCGCTCGGGGTGACGTCGGCGTTGCTTGAGACTTGGGCGGATCAGGTGGGTTGGGAGATTTTGCTCAACCGATCGGGTACGACATTTCGGAAATTGCCTGAGGTGGACCGCAAAGACCTGACGCGGGCCAAGGCCATCGGCCTGATGCTGGCCCAGCCGTCGATGATCAAGCGACCGGTGCTGGTGCATGAGGGGAAGCTTGTGGTCGGCTTCAAGCCGGATATTTATGCTTCGGTGTTTCCCAAGGGTTGAGTGCGGAGGGCGCAATGGCGGAGGCCAAGACCAAGCCGACGACCGTCGATGTGGCGGGGTTCCTGTCCCAAGTCGAGCCTAGTGCGCGGCGGAGTGACGGCCAGTCCCTTTGTCAGCTGATGGGCCGGGTTACCGGCCAGGAGCCCCGGATGTGGGGTCCGAGCATCGTCGGGTTCGGAGAGTATCACTATCGATACGAGAGCGGGCGAGAGGGCACATCCCCGCAGATAGGGTTCTCACCACGCAAACCGGCCCTGGTGCTCTATGGGATGGGGATTGAGCGGCATGCTGACCGGATAGGTCGACTGGGAAAGTGCACCACAGGAAAGGGATGCCTCTACATCAAACGCCTGTCGGACATTGACCCTCAGGTCTTGGAGGCCTTGATCAGGGCGGCGTGGGCCGGTCGCACATAATTCTGGAGCTCTGCATCCAATCGCACGCGCGGTGGCGACTAAGGTCAGAAGCGAGGCGATGGTCCTCGCGAGCGGCAGACGGGAGTGAGCGTCATGGACAATGACTGGTCGGGTTACTGGACAAGCTATTGGTGGCTGATCTTCCCCATTGGCTGGTTTGTCTTTGGGGCGTGGGACCGGTGGCTGAGCTATCAGCGCAACCGTGACTCCCTGGATTTGATCAAGACCTATGTCTCCCAGGGCAAGGATCCGCCCGCAGAATTGTTGAGCCGAGCGCGGAATGAGGTGGAAGACGAGGAGTCCGAGGATCGTGGTCGGCGCGGATATCGGCGATACCGTCGCTATGGACGCAGGGGTCCCTATGGCGAGCTGCGCGCCGCGATCACTACAGGTGCCGTGGCTGGTGCCTTTTGGGTGGCGTCGATCCAGGGACTTATTCCAGGCACAGAAGGGCCGTTTCGCTTCGTCGCCATCATCTTGACCTGCATCGCCGGAGCCAATTTGGCATTTGCGCTGATCTCGATGAGCTTTCACGAGAAATGAACCCCCAGACCTTCGCCATCGCCGGTGATAGACTTGGAACCCGACCCTGGTGGATATCAGCCATGGTCGGGGAGCCGCGCATTGCCTCCGCCCTTTGGTCTGACGATGCTCTGGTTCGAGTCGCGGCCAGTGGATCGTCGGAGGCTTTCTCTCGGTTGGTTGAGCGCCATCAGCAGGCCTTGCGGGCTTTCCTGCGGAGGGCCTGTGGGAACTGGGCGATGGCGGATGATCTGGCGCAGGACACGTTTCTCATGGCCTGGGAACGGCTTGATCGGCTGCGTTCCGGATCTAGCGTGCGGGCTTGGCTCTGCGGGATCGGGTACCGTAAATATCTGACGCGGCTGCGCGGTGACATCAGGATGCGCCAACGTGAGGCCGACTATTTCGACCTGCCTGCGACCTCAGTCCGACCCGGCCAGGAGGATAGGATGGCCCTGGAGCAGGCCATGAATGCCTTGCCGGCAGAGCAGCGCGCTTGTGTCGCCCTCTGTCTGGCGGCTGATTTCAGTCATGGGGAGGCGGCGGAAGCCCTGAAGCTACCACTTGGCACCGTGAAGTCGCACGTCCAGCGCGGACGCCAGCGATTGTTGGAAGCTTTGGGAGCACCTGATGACCAGCCCTGATGAGAGACTGGCGGCATTGTTTGCGCAGGACTTGCCGCCCAAGCACGATCCGACGTTTCAGGCAGAGGTACTGGAGCGCCTGTCGCGCCGTAGGCTCCGGGTTGAACTTTTTCAGCTTGCCGTGGTCAGTCTAGCTGGAGCGGGATTGCTGTGGTTCCTGAGGTCGACCATAAACGCCGTGGCTGCGGTCGTGTGGGCTGGATTGCTTCCGGGTGCGGCGTGCGTGGTGGTGGCGCTGAGTATCGTTGCGCTCACCCGTGGGGGCGGACTCGGGGTCCGATCATGACAAAGATTTCATGGTCATGATTGCATCCATGACCTGATCTCAGCGCCTCTTAGGTACATAGACGGCTCACGAGAAGGGCCTGAGATCGAAAAGGACACTGCCATGACTGCCATCGTTATCGTCGCCATCGTTTTTGGAACTCTCGCCTCGCTCTTTATCGTCCCGACGGCGCTCAAGAGTCAGGAGCGAATGAAACTCCAAGAGACGCTGCGCGCGGCGATTGAGAAGGGCCAGCCCCTACCGACCGAAGTCATCGAGGCCATGACCAATGACGTGAAGGTTCGTCCCAAGCCATCGGCTTACCGCGACTTGCGCGTGGGTATAATCTGGGTCGGTGTGGCGGTGGGTATTGCGGCTCTGGGCCTCGCCTCGAGCTTTGAGGAGCCTGACGCCCTCTATCCCTTGTTGGGCGTTGCTGCATTCCCCGGGTTCATCGGCGCGGCATTCATTCTGATCTCGTTTCTCGCCCGTGAAAAGAGCGCCTAGGCTTCATTTAGGGAGGGGCGCGGCCAATGTCAGGCCAGTCATCATCGCGGTTTTCCAGCCTGCACGACGTAGAGCTGGCGTCCCTCTCCACGGCGGGAGATCGCGGTGCTTTTGGCGAACTTGTGCGCCGCAACGGCTCGGCGGTTCGTGGCTTGGTTCGTCGGATGGGAGCCAGTTTCGCCGAAGCCGATGATGTGGCGCAAGATGCATTCCTGACCGCTTTTGAAAGTATATCTGACTTTCGCGGTGAGGGGGCATTCGCCGGCTGGGTGAAGCGGATCGCGGCGCGGCAATATCTTCGCAGGTTGCAGCGAAGCCGGCGGCTCACAGACCTACTGGCGGTTGATGCAGACGCCGCTGAAGACAGCAATGTGCAGGCCTTTGCCGCCGGACGGATCGACCTGGATGAGGGTCTCCGGGGCTTGGGTGTGCCAGAGCGGCTCTGCGTGACGATGTGTTATGGCGCAGGACTTTCCCACGCTGAGGCCGCGCAAGCCTTAAATCTGCCGCTTGGAACGGTTAAGTCGCATGTCAAACGTGGTTTGGAAAAACTCCGTGCACGACTGGCACCGGAAGGTGTCCAGCAAGAGGGGAGCGTGGCTCATGGCTGAGCTCGATTTCGAACGCCGGTTAGAGCGCTTGCTCGCACAATCGACCGAACTGCCGGACTCAGAAGCGTTTGCCCTGCGAATCGAGGGCCGCTTGGACCGGGGATGGAATATCCGGCGTTGGGCCATCGGCACCGCCGGCGTGGTCGGCGGCTTGGTGGGAGCGAGCCAATTGATGCTCTCAAATCTGGTCGGCAGGGTAGAGAGTGCCTCTGCGGGCTCCTCCAAATTCATTGAAGCCGGTATTGCTAAGATGCGGCCTAGTCTCGACCTGTTGGCCTATGCGCAATCCGATTGGCTGTTGGTTTGGGCAGCGGCAGGCATGGCTGTCGTTGCCATTGGGTTTGTGCTGACCAGAGTCATTGAAGAAATCTGACGGCTAGGTCTTGAAATTCTCACGCGCGCTCAGTCCGGTGCCCACAGGTCACGCTTCGGCCATTGTTGAAAGACATTGCGTGGTCGTGGGGTTCATGAGTCCCAGCCGTTGCAGCGAACCCCCGAGCGCTATAGGTTCCGCCGCTCAATTGTTGCGCGCTGTTTGAGCGGAGTTTCCCGACGTGGTTGATGTATTCGAAGAGGTCGAGGAACAGCTCCGTTCCGAGCAATATAGGGCCTTGGCGCTGAAGATTGCGCCTTGGGCCGTCGGCGTGTTCGCGCTAGCTTTAGCGATTGCCGTGGGCGTCTGGTTTTTGGACACCCAACGCACCAAAGCCGCGTCTAGCGCATCTCAGAGCTACGCACAGGGCCTGGAGGCATTTGAGCAGGGACGGACCGCGGAGGCTGAGAGCCTCTGGACCGAAGTCTCGAAATCCTCGTCGAAGGTCTATAGTTCTCTGGCCTTTCAGCATCTGGGCGGTTTGAAATTGACGAGCGGCTCGACGGCTGATGCGGTCAAGATGTTTGATGCCTCGGCTGCGGCGGCCCCGGATGCGCTGATCGGTGATGCCGCGCGATTGAAGGCGGTCTATGTGCTGCTGGATGTCAGCTCGCTCGGCGATATTCGCAAACGCATCGATCCGCTGCTGAAGGAAGGGCGACCTTATCGCGCCGAGGCTCGCGAAGCGCTGGCCTTCGCAAAACTGGGAGCTGGGGACACCGCCGGCGCGAGGGGGGACTTTGTTGTGATTTCGCTCGTAGCCGATGCGCAGGACGGCGCTCGTCAGCGGGCTCAAGCTGCGATGGCCTTGATCGATTCCGGTTCTGCGAAACTGGTGTCGGTCGTTGCCAAAGCAGCGATGGCCCTTCCGCCGTTGCCGCCGAGCGCTGCGGCGCAGGCTCAGCCCCAAGACGTGAGCCCACAATGAAGTCTAACCGCGTTTTTGGCATCTTAGCTCTCTCGCTGCTGCTAGGTGTTGGGGCAAGCGGCTGCGCCACGCTGAACCGATTCAACCCGCTCAAGCGGGGCTCTAACGACCCTATTGAGGTCGCTTCTGAGGGTAAACGTATTGCTATCGTTGCGCTCGACGAGAAAATCGAGCCGGCCGAAGGCTTGAAAGGTGCCGATTTTTTCCTGCCCGATGCCAAACCGGTAACGGGCTGGGAGTTGCCCGGTGGATCGGCCGAGCAAGCGATGGAAAATGTCCAAGCTGGCGGTAACCTCGCGGTGGCCTGGAAGCGCAGCTTTGGGAGAAAATCCGGAAGTGACTCCCATGTCACGGCTCCGCCGGTGGCCGCAAACGGCAAGATATACGTCATGGACGGTCAGGCGACGGTTTCGGCTCACGATGCGAGCTCCGGCGCTGAGATTTGGAAGGTCGACCTGCGGCCCAAATCAAAGCGGGACAAGGACGCTTTTGGCGGAGGCCTCGCCTTTGCCGATGGAAAACTCATCGTTTCGTCCGGCTATCGGTTTGTTGCGGGACTGGATGCAGCGAATGGCGCGGTGATCTGGCGGACCGCGACGGAACAGCCGGTACACTCGGCCCCCACCGTTGCGGCAGGTCGGATTTTCGTCGTCGCCATCGACAACACACTTCTAACTTTTGACCTGGCGACAGGGGCCGACGGCTGGACCTATCAAGCGCTTTCGGAGCCGGCCCGAATCCTCGCGGCGTCCAGCCCTGCGATTTCCGGCGACACCGTGGTGGCGTCATTCGGATCTGGTGAGCTGGTTGCGCTGCGGACCGCTAACGGCAACGACCTATGGAACGAGGCGTTGTCACGCGCCAGCCGCACCAATGCGTTGTCGGAAATTCGCGACATTCCGGGGCGCCCCGTTGTCTATCAGGGAGACGTGTTCGCTGTCAGCCACTCGGGGATCTTCGCAGCTACGGATTTGAGAACGGGGCAGGCACGTTGGACCCTACCGATCACCGGAATTACCTCTCCTTGGCCCGCCGGAGATGTGGTCTACTTGGTCGATAAACTCGGCAAGGCCTATTGTATCTCGCGAGAGTCCGGCCAGATCTATTGGGTTCGTGATCTCGGCGAGGGGCGGATCAAGACGGGTCGGGCCGATTTCATCACCAAACTGGGGCGGGGATCGAAAAAGAATCGCCCGAAACCCATTTGGTCGAGCCCAATTCTTGCCAGCGGAAAGTTGATTACAGCGTCAGATACAGGTGAGCTTGTGGCGATCAATGCCAAGACAGGCGTGGTCGAAAAGACTATCCAGCTGGGTCAAGCCGTCTTGATTGGACCCATAGCCATGAACGGCACAATCTTCATCGCCACCGATGATGCTCAGCTCATTGCGCTGAGATAAGAGAGAGACCAAGGACCCCCAACATGCCTTTGCGGCTTGCTATTGTCGGGCGTCCAAACGTCGGTAAATCTACGCTCTTCAATCGACTGGCCGGCAAGAAGCTAGCCATCGTCGATGACCGCCCTGGTGTGACTCGCGATCGACGGTTTGGGACCGGCTCCATCGGTGATCTTGAGCTTGAACTGATCGATACAGCTGGTTTCGAGGACGTCACCGACGACAGTCTTGAGGCGCGGATGCGGGCTCAAACTGAGCTTGCGATCTTGGAGTGCGACGTTGCGCTGTTTGTGGTGGACGCGCGCGAGGGCGTGACGCCGATGGACGAGGTGTTCGCTGAAATCTTGCGGCGTTCGGACAAGCCCGTGGTGCTGGCCGCCAATAAGGCGGAGGGCAAGCAGGGAGATGATGGGGTCAACGAGGCCTTCCGCCTGGGTCTAGGGGAGCCGCTTGCTATCTCGGCCGAGCATGGCGAGGGGATGGCCGATCTCTATCAGGCCCTGGTGGGTCTGTCGGATGAGCATGAACTGATCAATGGCGAGCTGAGCGCCAATCCCATCAAGGTCGCTATTGTCGGGCGGCCAAATGCGGGCAAGTCGACGCTGATCAATAGCTTGATCGGCGAAGACCGGTTGCTGACCGGGCCGGAGGCTGGGATCACGCGCGACGCCATCCCGGTGGACTGGGACTGGGATGGGCAGGCTATCCGCTTGGTGGACACGGCTGGACTGCGCCGCAAGGCCAAGGTGCAGGAGAAGCTGGAGAAGCTGTCGACCGCGGACTCTATTCGGGCGATCACCTTCGCCGAGATCGTGATTTTAGTGATGGACGCGACCCATCCCTTTGAGATTCAGGATCTGCAGATCGCTGATCTGGTTGAGCGGGAGGGGCGGGGGCTCGTCTTCTGTCTGGCCAAGTGGGACTTGGTCGAGGACCCGCAGGCCAAACTTGCTGAGTTCAACGAGGAAGCCTCACGGCTGTTACCGCAGCTGCGGGGGACGCCGGTGGTGGCACTGTCGGCTGAGACGGGGCGGGGTTTGGATCGGCTGATGCCGACCGTGCTTAAGGTCCACAGTGATTGGTCGACCAAGGTCAAGACGCGCGACCTCAACGACTGGCTGGCCATGGCCATTCAACGTCATCCGCCGCCGGCGGTCGGTGGTCGCCGCGTGAAGCCGAAATACATGGCCCAGACCAAGGCCCGCCCGCCGACCTTTGTGATGTTTGCCAGCCGGGCCGATCAGTTGCCCGATCACTATCGTCGGTATTTGATCCATTCGCTGCGCGAGAGCTTTGATCTGCCCGGCGTGCCCATGCGCTTGACTGTCAAGTCGAACAAGAACCCCTTTGCTGAGGGTGAGGCCAAGAGCGGTGTTGCAGTCGACAAGCCCAGACCCAACCGAAACAAGGCCAAGACGGGTCTTGCCACCAAGGTTCGGACTGCCGCAGCCGACAAGGCCAAGGCAGGTGCCACGGCCAAGCCGCGCAAGGCCTATGTGGCCAAACCTAAGCCCACAGGTGCGCCCAAGGGGCGAGCTCAGAAGATGGCCCGATCAGGAGTCAAGCCGAAGCGGGCAATGCGGACCCTGGCTTCCAGTCCGAAAACAAGACGTTAACGTTAGGCAGGCCGAGCTTGGCCTGGGCCAGTTCGACGATGAGCGGACCGATCTCAGACGGGTCGGGTAGGGTCATAGGGTCCTCGCCGGGCATGGCCTCGGCTCTCATGCGCGTTCGCATCTGACTAGGGTCGAGCAGGACCGCGCGGACGTTCGTGTTCTCCAGCTCATCAGCCCAGGTCCGGACGATGTGCTCCAAGGCCGCCTTCGACGCGCCGTAGGGTCCCCAGAAGGCTTTGGGTCGGGCCACGCGGCCCGAGGTTAGGAATATGGCCCGGCCGCTCGGGGCGGCCTTGAGCAAGGGCTCGGTTGAGCGGATGAGGCGGAAGGTCGCCGTCGCATTGATCGCCAGGGTCTGATCCCAGGCCTTGACGTCAATATGGCTGACAGGGGTCAGGGGCCCCAGGACGGCCCCGCAGTGGACCAGGATATCGAGGCGACCAAATCGATTGTGAATTGCTAGTCCTAGTTGATCCAAGCCATCGGGCTCGGCGAGGTCGAGGGGGACGAGGGTGGCGCGAGCACCGGTCAGAGCCTTGATCTCGTCGTCGAGATCTTCGAGACCGCCCTGGGTCCGAGCGGTGGCGATGATCTGGGCTCCGGCTGCGGCCAGGGCGAGAGCGGCGGCGCGACCAATGCCGCGGGAAGCCCCGGTGACCAGGGCGATCCGGCCATCCAACGGTTTAATATTTGTAGACATTTCAATACTCTAGAGGTGTTTCTGGATTTGGTTCACGGTTGGCATAGTGCTGGGCGATCACGGCGCAAGCCATGAGCTGGATCTGGTGAAAGATCATGATCGGCAGCAGTATAAGCCCAAGGGTTGCACCCGGAAACAGCACCCCGGCCATCGGCACACCGCTGGCCAAACTCTTCTTGGAGCCGCAGAAGACGATGGTGATTTCGTCTTCTTTGTTGAAGCGCAGGAGACGGGCGGCGGCGAGGGTGATGCCAAGCACAACGGCTAGGAGGAGGACGCAAATCGCCACCAGCTGCAGCAGTTGAACTTTACCAACCTGTTGCCAGATGCCCCCCAAAACCGCTTCCGAAAAGGCCGAGTAAACGACCAGCAAGATCGAGCCGCGATCGACATAGCCGATCAGCTTGGCGTGGACCCCAATCCAGCCGCCGATCACCGGGCGCAGGAGCTGGCCGGCGACGAAGGGGATCAGCAACTGCAAGACGATCGTCTGGACGGAGTGGAAGGATATACCGTGCCCTTGGGTCTGCATCAGCATTGCGCCGAGCAGAGGGGTGACAGCGATGCCCAGCAGGTTGGATGCGGTGGCCGAGGCGACCGTGGCGGCGACATTGCCGCGCGCGATGGCCGTGAAGCCGATGGAAGATTGGATGGTCGAGGGCAGGCAACCCAAGAAGATGATGCCCGGTGCTAGAGCCGTGGGGGTAATCCAGGCGGGCAAGGCGGCTAGACCTAGGGTCAGGACCGGGAAGAGGATGAAGGTGGCCGTCAGGACCAACAGATGCAGTCGCCAATGGGTGACACCTTTGATCACTGCCTCACGGGAGAGCTTGGCTCCGTGCAGGAAGAAAACGAGGCCGATGGCGATCTTGGTGGCAAGGTTGAAGGCGGGCGCTGCGGGGCCGGTGGCGGGCAGGATCGAGGCCAGCACCACCATGGCGACGATCAGTATGATGTACCAGTCGGGCTTTAGGCGGGAGAACACTTAAAATGCCCCCCCCCTGGGGGAGCTGTCATCGTAGGTGACTGAGGGGGTGGGTGCAGAGAGGTCCGTGGGCTGCAACCCCCACCCTACCATCGGGCCACCAACCCCATTGGGGGAGGATTTGCGCGTTTGGATCACGCGTCCACCAGGAAGGAGAGTTGGCGTTCGGCGGTGTCGTTGCGGCCTTCGGCGATTTCTCGGTCGAGCAGGCGGGTGGGGTAGTCGCCGGTGAAATAGTGGTCGGTGAATTGGGGTTCGGCGGCATTGCGAGGGCCCGCGTCCATGGCCCAGTAGAGGCCCTCGACGGATAGGTAGCCCATTGAATCCACGTTAAGATACTTGGCGATTTCTTCGACGGTGTGAGTGGCGGCCAACAGCTTTTCGCGGTCCGGCATATCGACGCCGTAGAAGTCGGGCCATTTGAGCGGCGGGGAGGCCGAGCGCAGGTGAACCTCTGTGGCCCCGGCGTCGCGGACCATCTTGACGAACCGCACGGCGGTGGTGCCGCGCACAATGCTGTCGTCAATCAACATCACCCGCTTTCCCGCCAAGACCGAGCGGTTGGGCGAAAGCTTCATGCGCACGCCCATATCGCGCGCGCCCTGGGTCGGCAGGATGAAGGTGCGGCCGACATAGTGGTTGCGGATAATGCCCATCTCGAAGGGCACGCCGGTTTCCTGGGCATAGCCGAGCGCTGAGGGCACCCCGGAGTCCGGCACCGGCACAATCACATCGACCGGCGCGTGGCATTCCTGAGCCAGACGGCGGCCCATGCGCTTGCGCACCTCATAGACCGAGCGGCCGTTGACCACGGAATCCGGTCTGGCGAAGTAGACATATTCCCAGATGCACGGTCGGGCCCTGGCGGCGGGGAAGGGCCGTAGGCTCTCAATGCCGCTTTGGTCGATGACGACCATTTCGCCGTGTTCGACATCACGTACAAACTTGGCCCCAATGATATCCAGGGCGCAGGTTTCGGAGGCCAGGACGGGCTTGCCGTCGAGGTCTCCCAACACCAAGGGACGGATGCCCAAGGGATCCCGGATGCCGATGAGTTTCTTGTTGGTGAGCGCCACCAGGGCATAGCCGCCCTCGATCTGACTCAAGACATCAATGAACCGGTCCACCAGCTTGGTTCGCCGCGAGCGGGCCAGCAGGTGCAGGATCACCTCAGAGTCTGAGGTGGACTGGAAGATGCTGCCGTCGGCGACCAGTTGCTGGCGCAGGGTCAGGAAATTGGTCAGGTTGCCGTTGTGGGCGATGGCCACGCCGCCTTGGTCGAGGTCGGCGAACATCGGCTGAACATTGCGGATGAAGCTGCCGCCGGCGGTGGAGTAGCGGGTATGGCCGATGGCCGAGTGGCCGGGCAGGCGGCTGGTGAGATCATTTCCGGCGAAGCTGTCGCCCACATAACCCATGTGGCGTTCTGTGTGGAAACCTTGGCCGTCGAAGCTGACGATGCCGCAGGCCTCTTGGCCGCGGTGCTGCAGCGCGTGGAGGCCAAGCGCGGTTAAGACCGAGGCCTCGTTAGAATTGAACACCCCAAACACCCCGCATTCGAGGCGAGGCGCATCATCATCCGGATCTCGCGGAGACCATCGATCCGGAAAGGTTGTCATCGGGATTTCTCCACCAGGTCATCGAGTCCGCCGCGGTCGCGCGGGTCATAGCCCTGGTGGCGCGCGGAGTCACGTTCCGGGTTCGCAGAAACGTCATGAACCGCGTGATCGAGGGCGGGTTTCAGCTTGCCGACCAGATCCATCCCCTCGGGCGCGAAGGCTTGCAGGATTTTGCCCGCCGCCGAGGTCAAGGGGTAGAGCTTAGCTTGGTCGAGCCATGCCGGGCGCAGATGGTCGGGCGTGACGGCATTGAAGGCCAGGTTGGCGGCCCCCAGAAAGGCCAAGGCGCGGATGAGGCCAAAGCCCAAGCCCATGGAACGATCCAGGATGCCCAAGACCTGAACCTTTTGGATGCCGGCGGCGACGGCACTGCCGATCCCGTTGACCAGCAGATAAACGACCACGAAGCTGAGCACGCCTGCTCCCGCCGTGCCGACCCAGTCTGGGTTGATCAAATCGCGACCGATACCGCCCAGCAGGCGCACGCCGTAGAGGGCGGCGGCCACGGCCGCCAGAAACGAGAGCACCGAGACCATTTCGCGCGTGGCCCCGCGCAAAAAACCCATGCCGCCGGAGATCACCAACACGGCAATGACGATGATGTCGAACAGGGTCATCCGTCCCAGTCTCCTTCACCGATGCGGCGCACCGCGTCGGTGAGGCGGGCGACGCCGGTGAGTTTCAGCGGCCCGCCATCGGCATCGGCCGGCGCGAAGGCCCGCTTAAAGCCCAGCTTTGCGGCCTCCTTGAGGCGGCTATCCATGCGGCTGACCGGGCGGACATCGCCTGACAGACTGACCTCACCGAACACCACGCAGTCTTGCGGCAGGGCGACATCGAGGGCCGAGGAGGCGAGCGCTGCGGCGGCGGCGAGGTCAGCGGCGGGTTCGTTGATGCGTAGGCCGCCGGCAACATTGAGATAGACATCGCGATTGCCGAGCGAGAGGCCACAGCGCGCCTCTAACACCGCCAGAACCATGGCCAAACGCCCTGAGTCCCAGCCCACCACAGCGCGACGGGGTGTGCCATAGGCTGAGGGGGCGACTAGAGCCTGGAACTCTACCAACACCGGGCGGGAGCCCTCGATCCCGGCGAAGACAGCGGCTCCGGCGGCACGTTCACCGGCGGTATCGAGGAACAGGGCCGAGGGGTTCTTGACCTCGATCAGGCCGATGTCGCCCATCTCGAAGACGCCGATCTCGTCTGTGGCCCCGAAGCGGTTCTTGGCCCCACGCAGCACGCGGAACGGATAGCCGCGCTCGCCCTCGAAGGCCAAGACGGCGTCGACCATGTGTTCAATGACCCGGGGGCCTGCGATGGTGCCCTCCTTGGTGACGTGGCCGACCAGGATGACCGCTACGCCCTGCTTCTTGGCCAGGCGAACCAGCTCGCCGGTGGCGGCGCGCACCTGGGTGACCGAGCCGGGGGCGGCTTCATGGGCGTCGCTCCACATGGTTTGGATGGAGTCGATGACCACTAGGTCGAAGCGGGCGCGCTTTAGGCCATCGAGGATGTCGCGGAGCGAGGTCTCGGCGGCCAGCTGCACCGAAGCATCGGCCAGACCCATGCGGTGGGCGCGGCTGCGGACCTGTTCGGCGGATTCTTCGCCCGAGATATAGGCGCAGGAGACCCCGCGCCGGGAGGCCGAGCCGACGACCTGGAGGAGGAGGGTGGACTTGCCGACCCCGGGGTCGCCGCCGACCAGAATGGTCGAGCCCGGCACCACGCCGCCACCGCAGACCCGGTCAAACTCGTCGACGCCGGTGATGATGCGCGGCGGGGCGGGGGTTTCGGCTTCTAGGCCCTGGAAGACCAGGCCGCGGGCCTTTGAGGCGCGGGTGGGGGCTAGGGCTCCCGGGGCGCGGGAGCCGACTTCCTCCACGAGGGTATTCCAGGAGAGGCACGCCGGACACTGGCCCGCCCACTTGGGCTGGCTCGCCCCGCAGGACTGGCAGACATACAGGGCACCGTCGCGGGCCATGGGGCGGGGGTCCTAAGGGGTGGGCGGTGATTCGTGA
>JANLPK010000276.1:0-2612 GCA_031367205.1 Alphaproteobacteria bacterium | reverse complement strand
AGCGCACAGGATGGGTGGTCGGTTCGGGCGTGGGCGGTTGGTGGAGCACCTGCTGGGCAAGACCAAGGACCCATCGGAGTTTGAAGCCGGGCTCTCGACCTTCGGGGTCGGCAAGGAGTTCAGCGCCCCCGGCTGGCGCGATCTGATCGATCAGCTGTTGTTCGACGGCCTGCTGCGCGAAGACCCCAATGATGGGCGACCCTTGATCGGGCTGGGCGATGCTGAGGGCGTGCGGGCGGTCTATCGCGGCGAACGGCAGGTGGGATTGCGGCAGGGGTTGGAGGCGGAGACCGGTGGCGGCAAGGTCGCTCGTTCCCGTAAGCGCGCCAAGGATGGCGTCGCGGTGGGGCCCCACGATCAGCCGCTGTTCGAGGCGTTGCGCGCCTGGCGAAGCGGCGAGGCCAAGCGTCAGCGTGTGCCGCCTTACGTGATCTTCTCCGACCGAACCCTGGCGGAGATCGCCCAGATGAAGCCCGGTTCGAACGCCGCGCTATCGGCCATATCCGGCGTGGGGGAGACCAAACTTGCTCGCTATGGCGGGGCGGTGATCGGCGTGGTCGGGTCACTAGAAATCGCCGCCTGAGTTACTCCTCGAAACCCACGAACACTGCGGCTTCTTCGACGGAGCGGCGCTCGGAGACCACGGCATTGGCGGGGAAGTCGTCGTCGGGCCAGCCTAGGGCGATGCTCTTCATGATGACCTGATCATCGGGAATGCTGGCGCACTCGCGGACCACAGGGGATTGCATAATCCCCTGGCTATTGATCACGGCACCCAGCCCGCGAGACCAGGCGGCATTGACCAGGGCCGTGGCGACAGCGCCGCAATCGAAGGGCGTGTCGTCGCTGCCGTCCAGATCTTTGTCATAGGTCACGACCACGCAGACCGGCGCGTCGAACTGACGGAAGCCGCGCAGCACCCAGTCCTGGCGCATCTCCTTGTCATCGCGGGCGATGCCCATGGCGGAGAACAATTGTTTGGCGACGCCGATCTGGCGCTCCCGGTGCGGCCCGGCAAAGGCAGTGCCCCGGCGAAATTCGCGGGAGTCCGGCACGCCAGCCAGGGTCCGCTCGGTATTGCCGGCGCGGATGCGGGCCAGGGGCTCGCCGGTGATGATATAGAGATGATAGGGTTGGGTATTCATCGACGACGGCGCGCGCATCGCCAAGGTGATGATTTCTTTGATCAAAGCCATCGGCACCGGATCGGGTTTATAGCCGCGAATGCTCCGGCGACCGAGGATGACGTCATCAAATTTCATGGCTAGGTCCTGAGTGAGGTCGTTTGGGGGCTTACATGCCCTTTGCGCCGGGCGTTGTCGACAGGATCGCCGGTTAGAGCCTGCGATAGCCGGTGGGCATGCCGGTTGGACCTGCCGCGATGCGGGCGACAGCTTCTGCTAGCGGTTCGATGGCGGTGGCCATGTGGTGGGCGTTGGCGTGGAGCAATCGGGACTCGTCCAGCATGATGCCGACGTGGCCGCGCCAGAAGACGAGGTCACCGCGGGTGAGGTCGCCGGGAGAAATCTCAGCGCCCAGCTGTTGTTGCATATCGGTGTCGCGGGGGCAGGCGTGGCCCGCCGCCATGCGAGCCTGTTGCACGAGGCCCGAGCAATCCAGGCCCTGAGCTTCGCGACCGCCCCAGAGATAGGCTGCGCCGAGGAACCGCTGCGCAACCTCCACCCAGTCGGTTTCGAACCGGCCAACAGGGGCCAAGTGTTCGGCGATGAACCAGCCGCCACCGGCGGCCTTGGCGAAGCGGCCCTCCTGCGCCTCGACAGTGATCAAGCTGTTTAGGGAATAGGGGCCGGTGGCGCAGGCTTTGATGCTGGGGTCAGCGAAGGCGTAGGTGCGGATGGCGTTGACTCGGTGGGTGGCGGCTTTGTTGAGGCTGCCTAGGTTCCCAAGCGGCACATAACCCACATAACCGTCGCGGCGGGCTTGGCCCCAGGCGAAGTCACCTGCCGTCGTCAGAACCTCGAAGACCTCGCCGAACAGCGCCTGGTCCAATTGCTCGCTGGCGAGATCAGGGGCAGCGAGGACGCCGAGCGCAGGGACGATCACGCTCATGGCGCGCGGGTCGACATAGGTCGCCGAGGCGACAACGCCTTCGAGGGCGCGACTGGCGAGGTCTGATCTCGCCGGGGTGAGGCGAGGGTCGCTCATGCAAATCTGGTCTTGATCATCTGGAAGAGGGCGCGGATGGCCTGGGCCTCGGCACCGGCCGGCCAGCCGGGTCGTGCACGGGGGTTCCAGGCGTAGATGTCGAAATGGGCCCAGGCTCCCTTCGGCGCAAAGCGCTGCAGGAACAGGGCGGCGGCCACCGAACCCGCCTGCGCCCAGGCGTCGGGATCGTTCTTGATGTCGGCGACGTCGCTGTCGAGGCTATCGGCATAGCCCTTCCAGAGCGGCAGACGCCACATGGGGTCATCGACTTCAGTCATCGCGACGCCAATCTGCGCGGCCAAGTCTTCATCATCGGTATAGAAGGGTGGCAATTGTGGGCCGAGCGCCACGCGGGCCGCGCCGGTGAGGGTGGCGAGATCGAGGGTCAGCGCCGGTTCCAACTCGCAGGCGCGGGTCAGCGCATCGGCCAGGATCAGACGGCCCTC
>JANLPK010000194.1:0-5839 GCA_031367205.1 Alphaproteobacteria bacterium | reverse complement strand
GTTCCAGCCGCCCCCGGTGCGCCCGGTGCGAACGACTGGCGCACGCCCGACCCTGACAACCTGTTGGTAATCGACAGCACCAAGGGCCGGATCATCGTCGAACTGTCGCCCGAGGTCGCGCCCAACCACGTGGTGCGCATCAAGGAGCTGACCCGAGCCGGGCTCTATGACAATCGGGCCTTCTTCCGGGTGATCGACCTGTTCATGGCCCAGACGGGTGACCCGCAGGACACAGGCACTGGCGGGTCAGAAAAGCCTGATCTGGCGGCAGAGTTCACGTTCCGGCGTGGGGCGAGCTCGCCCTTTGTGCAGGTTGCCGATCAGTCCGTCGCGCAAATCGGCTTTGTCGGCGCGCTGCCGGTCATGACCCAGAGCGCGATGTTGATGGCCATGACGGCCGATAACAAGGTTTCGGGCTGGCCGCTCTATTGCCCCGGCGTGGCCGGCATGGCGCGGGGCGAGCCCCAGGACAGCGCCAACAGCCAGTTCTTCCTGATGCGGCAGGCCTATCCGTCGCTAGAGAAGCGGTATACCGGCTTTGGTCGGGTTATTTCCGGTCTTGAGGCCGTGCGCGCGATAAAGCCGGGTGAACCGGTAGCCGACCCGCAAGACAGGATGTTGAAAGTTCAGATCCTGGCCGACATGCCCGCCGCCACCCGGCCCAAGGTCAGGGTAATAGATCCCAAAAGCCCTTGGTTTAACGCCGAGGTCGCCAATGTGCGCGCAACGATGGGGGCCGACTTCACGGCCTGCGCGATTAGAATTCCTTCCGAAGTAAGATAAGGGCAGAGGTAAAGTAATGGACGCCGAAAACACCATAATCATGACGCTGGAAACCGGCGATGTGACGATCAAGCTCCGCCCCGATTTGGCCCCGCAACATGCTGATCGTATTCGTGAATTGTCGCGCGAAGGGTTTTATGATGGCGTGGTGTTTCACCGGGTGATCCCGGGGTTCATGGCCCAGGGTGGCGACCCTACGGGCACGGGCTCCAGCGGCTCGTCCAAGCCCAACTTGCCGGCGGAATTCTCGAAGCATTCGCACGTGCGCGGGGTTTGCTCGATGGCGCGAACCGCCAATCCGAATTCGGCCAATAGCCAGTTCTTCATCTGCTTTGACGACGCGACCTTCCTAGATGGCCAGTATACGGTCTGGGGTGAAGTCACCGGCGGCATGGACCTGATCGACGGTCTGCCCAAGGGCGAGCCGCCGCGTGCGCCCGGCAAGATCGTATCCATGAAGGTCGCAGCCGACGCCTGACGCTGGGCGTTGCTCAGGGTTCAAAAGCCAAGGTCACCACGATTGGAAAGTGGTCTGAGCCTAGTCTTGGTCCGCGCTCAATCTTGACCGTCTTCCAGGCCGATCCGGCATAGACGTGGTCGATGGGCAGGAGGGGCACGGGGGATTGCAGTCGCCCATGGAAGAACGGCGCGGCCGGCCAAGAGAAGATCGCGCGATCCCTTCGCTGCATATGAAGGTCGCGGTCAAGTCGGCGCAGGGTGAAGGACCAGGGGGTCAGGTTAAAGTCACCAACCATGATCAGGTGGCTTGGGTCGGTCCGCTTGACGATCTTGGCTAGGCTGATCAGCTGGCGCTTCTGCCAAGGCTCGGTAGGCCAGGTCAGGTGGATGGCCACGATCGTGGCGGTTTGATCGCCAACCGGGATGCTCACGCGGGCTATCCCTGGCCATTGGTCCCATGGCTCGCCCAGCTCAAATGAAGGCTTGGTCGGTGTGGCTCGCGTGAATATGCCGGTGTTCAGCATGCCGCGCATATAGGTCATTTCGGTGTGCCGTAGGATGGCTTCACGCAGCGGGGTCTTTAGCTCCTCGACGGCGACGACATCGGCATTCTGACTGGCGATCCAAGCTGCCGTCCGTTCAACCTCCCGGTTGCCGCGCCAGCCGTTGAGTTGAATGATCTTGATCTGCGGGGAAGTGGCGGTCGGCGGCGGCGAGGCCATGGCACGTGAGTATTCTGGAAGCATCAGCGTCGCGGCAGCCAGCACGCCGAGCAGCCCCAAACCGACCAGTCCCCAGCGAGGATTGGCTAAGCAACAGATCAGTCCGTAGCCCGTCACAACCACGGCCGCTGCAAGATATAAGGGCGCAAAGTGGGTGAGGATATCCAGCTTGCCGCTGAACCTTCCCCCCTGCGCGGCGACACCCAGGCCAAGGCAGACAAGGCCCACCGTCACGGCCGCCATATCGATCAGATTAAACAGCGCGCGCAGAATCATAGCCTCCCTGGCAACCTAGTATGGCTTGACGCGCGCAGACTTGCATGGCCTTCACCGCGCGCCATGTTGCTTTCCGATTTCGACTTTATTCTGCCCGAGGCGTCGATTGCGTTGCGCCCGGTCGTGCCACGTGACGCGGCCAGGATGTTGTTGGTGACACCGGGCCAGGGTTTGTTGGACTTGCACGTCACCGATCTGGTCGATAAATTGCTGGCGGGCGACGTGCTGGTCTTGAACGACACTCGGGTCATCCCGGCGCGACTGAAGGGCTTGCGCCACCGCGAGGCGACGTCAGTCCGGGTTGAGGCGACTCTGCATCAGCGCCTGGCGCCGAACCAGTGGAAGGCTTTCATGCGACCCGGGAAGCGTTTGGCGGTTGGCGACCGGATTCTGTTTGGAGAGATGCCCGATCAGGCGTTAGCCGCGACCATCATCGAGAGAGGCGTCGGAGGTGAGCGCACTCTGGCGTTCGATCTTTCGGGACCTGCGCTCGATCAGATGATCCAAGATCGCGGCGAAATGCCCCTGCCGCCCTATATCGCCTCAAAGCGTGTGCAAGATGCGCAGGATCGCGCCGACTACCAAACCACATATGCTCAGTTCGATGGGTCGGTGGCGGCGCCGACTGCCGGCCTGCATTTCACGCCTGGCCTAGTGGCTCAGCTCAAGGCCAAGGGCGTAGAAATCTGCTTTGTGACACTGCATGTGGGAGCGGGAACCTTCCTGCCGGTGACGGCAGAGGACCTATCGAACCACCAAATGCATGCAGAGTATGGCGAGGTGTCTGGTGAGGCTGCGGCGCTCCTAAACTCGGCGCGGGCGCGAGGTCATCGGGTCATCTGTGTTGGAACAACCTCGCTACGATTGGTCGAGAGCGCGGTTGATGAAACCGGCCAAGTTCAAGCCTTTGCAGCCGAAACTTCGATCTTCATAACCCCCGGATATGAGTTTAAGGTCGTAGACGGGCTAATGACGAACTTCCATTTGCCCAAATCTACTTTGTTCGTTCTAGTCAGCGCTTTTGCGGGAGCCGAGGTCATGAAGCGGGCCTATGCGCACGCAATCGATGGGGGATACCGGTTCTATTCCTATGGCGATGCGAGCCTGCTCTGGCGGGCGCAACCATGACCGCCTTTCCATTCATAATGTCAGCCACGGACGGCGCGGCGCGAACGGGCGTTCTGAAGACCGCGCGGGGCGATATTCGGACGCCAGCCTTCATGCCGGTCGGGACAGCCGCGACGGTTAAGGCTCTGACGGTGGACCAAGTTGCCCAGACAGGTGCCGATATTCTGTTGGGCAACACCTATCATCTAATGCTGCGGCCCACAGCAGAGCGGGTGGCGCGATTGGGTGGCTTGCACCGCTTCATGCGATGGGAACGGCCCATCCTTACCGACTCCGGTGGATTTCAGGTCATGAGCTTGTCGAAAATTGCGAAGGTCACTGAAGAGTCCGTGGCGTTTCAGAGTCATATCGACGGTTCCAAACATGTGCTGACCCCCGAACGTTCCATTGAGATCCAGGCTGATCTTTTGGGCTCAGATATCGTGATGCAGTTGGATGAGTGTGTGGCTTGGCCGGCGGAAGAGCGTCGTGCGGAACAGGCGATGGCGTTGTCATCACGTTGGGGCGCACGCTCAAAGGCCGCGTTCGGCGATCGGCCAAACCAGGCGCTGTTCGGCATTCAGCAGGGATCGACTTTCGAAGGCCTGCGCCGGGAGTCAAGTGAGCGGCTGATCGATACGGGATTTGACGGCTACGCGCTAGGTGGGCTGGCAGTGGGTGAAGGACACGAGGCCATGTGCGAGGTGTTGGACTATGCGCCTGCGATGTTGCCGCCTGACCGCCCTCGATATTTGATGGGAGTTGGCAAGCCGATTGACCTTGTCGAAGCCGTGGCGCGCGGGGTCGATATGTTCGACTGCGTCCTACCAACGCGGTCTGGCCGCCATGGTCAGGCCTGGACCTGGGAAGGCTCGGTCAATCTGAAGAACGCGCGGTTCGCCGAAGATGATACACCGCTTGATGAGAATTCGGATTGCCCAGCCTCGAGCCAGTATTCGAAGGCTTATCTGCATCATCTTGTTAAGTCTGAGGAAATTCTCAGTCAGGTTTTGTTGTCGTGGCACAATTTGGCGTTCTATCAAGGTTTGATGGCGTCCATGCGGCGCACGATCCAGGCCGGGACCTTCGACGCGTTTCGTCGAGATTTTGTGAGCAGACAGCGCCGTTAGCGGGTCTTGAAACGCGGCTTACCGGTTGTCTGAGCCACCGGATCGGCAGGTGGCGCATTGAGCGGGGTTGCCGGTGGATGGCAGCCGCGGGATTCCCCAAGTCCCTTGAGATAGGCGCGCCGCACCGCGCCAGCTGTGATCGCAGCGTTCACGAGTTTGTCGTGACGCTCAGCGCCCGAGAGTTGGCGCACCCAACCGCGAAATGGAATGATCCCGGATGCTGCACCGGCCACAGCGCCAAGGGCTGTCTCGCGGCCGCGTTCGATCAAATCATCTTCGTCGACGGCTATGTCATCGAGGTCAGCACCAAGGGCACCGTTGAGGGGCAAGATCTGCGCGGTAATGCTTGCGCAATTGGTGGGGCGTGGCCGCAGATAGGGATTGGCCATCGCCGCCAGTAAAACATCGGGGATTGTAGTGCGCATGACGTTGACGTCGCGTAGCGGTGAAGACATCGCCCCCTGGATGTTTTCGCGGCGGGCCTGAGAGCTGGTTTGAATCTGAGATGATCCGTCCGCCGGCAAGGTGGTGCAGCCGACAAGTGCGGTCATAAGGGCCAGTGACAACAGGACGTTCCGCATAGAGCGATCATAGGCACGGACATACTGTGATGGAAAGCCCGATGCTGCCTTGCTCCGGAGAGAGACCCACCCTATGGTCCGCGCCGCTTCGCCCGACACATTACGTGTCGTGCTTAGGGCCGGTAGCTCAGCGGTAGAGCACCCGACTTTTAATCGAGTGGTCGTGGGTTCGATCCCCACCCGGCCTACCACTCTTGTGATCTGCGCGATTGCAAGAGTTCCCGACCAGACTGGCTCGGACAGCTACTGCTGTTGCTGTTGTTCTTGCTCGAGCTGGCTAGGATCCGCGTGTGTGCGGCGGCGGCCGCCCTTCGCAAAACCAGATTGCGAGACGCGAATGAACTCGGGCTCGATGAGGGCGGAGCGGGCGCGCTTGACTGTGACCCCGACAGCTAGCTGACTTTCGCCATCCCCTTTGTAGACACCGCGCGACGGAGGCACGTCGGCATAGTCTCGACCCGTCGCGCATGCGATGTGCCGCTCGCCAGCAATCACATTATTGGTCGGGTCAAATCCAATCCAGCGGGTGGTTGGCAAAAATACCTCGACCCAGGCGTGAGTGGCGTCGGGATCTGAGCGATCACCCGCCTGACGATCCGTGAACAAGTAGCCTGAGACATATTTGGCTGGAATGCCCCAAGCCCGACAGATCGCGATCATGATGTGGGCGAAGTCTTGGCAGACACCGCGCCCCGATTTGAGTGCTAGATCAATGGGGCTCTCGACGTCTGTCACGCCGGGCTCATAGGCGAACGCGTTGTAAATCTTCGTTGAAAGTGCG
>JANLPK010000204.1:0-2923 GCA_031367205.1 Alphaproteobacteria bacterium | reverse complement strand
GGCACCAAGCCCGACTGGATCGGCGGGTTTGCGGTGACGGCGGGGCACGGGGAGGCGGCGGTGGCCGAGGCGTTCAAGGCCAAGGGGGATGACTATAACGCCATCCTGGCCTCGGCCCTGGCCGACAGGCTGGCCGAAGCCTTTGCCGAGGCGCTGCACCGCCAGGTGCGAACGGAATTGTGGGGCTATGCGCCCGATGAGCCCTTCGACATCGACGCGCTGATCGCCGAAAAATACCGCGGCATCCGCCCGGCTCCTGGCTATCCGGTGCAGCCCGACCACACGGAGAAGGGCGCGCTGTTTGAGCTGCTGGGCGCGACGGCGGCCACGGGGCTGGAGCTGACCGAAAGCTATGCCATGACGCCGACCGCGGCGGTGAGCGGGCTCTATTTTAGCCACCCTGACAGCCACTATTTCGGGGTGGGGCGGATTGAGAAGGACCAGGTCGAAGACTATGCGCGGCGCAAGGGCTGGGAGCTGAAGACGGCGGAACGGTGGCTGGGGCCGATATTGAATTATGAGCCGGTGGGGTAGGGTTGCTCCATTCCTCCCCCAGCGCCGCAGGCGCGATTTGGGTGGGTGAGGAAGGGCGGTTCGCTTGAGAGACGCATCGGATCGACAACGATTTGTCGATACGCCTGACGAACGATCGACGCGTAGCGGCGAGACGGAGGGGGTTGAAGTGCGCTTGGGGGGCTCGTGGGCTGCAACCCCCTCAGTCCCTTCGGGACAGCTCCCCCAGAGGGGGCGCATTTGGGTCGCGTCTCTGCGAAACCTCCTCGAGTTCTGCGTTCAGCGACTTTCAGCTGGAAGATTTTCAACCACGGAAAACACGGAAATCACGGACGGACTTTCCTTGGGTAGCCAAGTTAGCTATATAGTTAGCTAAGGGAGAGATCGATGACCCAGTTCTCTGTTCACGACGCAAAGACCAATCTGTCCAGGCTGATCGCAACCGCCCTGGAGGGCGGTGATGTGGTGATCGCGCGCGGCAATGTTCCGGCTGTACGTTTGGTGCCCGTTACCCCCAGTGGCAAGCGGTCTTTTGGGGCGCTAAAGGGCAAGATCGCCATCGACGGCCGCTTTGATGAGCCGCTGCCCGAGGATGAAGTGCGTGGGTGGGACCTGGGTTGAGGTTGCTGCTGGATACCCATGCTCTGATCTGGTGGTTGGCCGGGGATGAGGCGTTGAGCCGCAAGGCGCGCGCGGCGATCGAGGATGAGACCAATAGCGTGGCCGTCAGCGCCGCCAGCGCGATGGAAATCGCCACCAAGTTCCGGATCGGTAAGCTGCCCGGTGCGGCTCTATTGGCTCAGGCGTTCGAGAGCGTGGTTGCCACGCAGGGGTTCTCAGAGCTGGCGATCAGTGTGCGCCACGCCCGGCAGGCTGGGGAGATGAACATTGCGCACAAGGACCCCTTTGATCGCCTGTTGATCGCTCAAGCGTTGGGTGAGGATATGGTGCTGGTGTCCAATGAGGCGGTGTTTGACGGGTTCGGCGTGCGGCGGATTTGGTGAGGTAGGGTGGGGTAATCTAGAACAATTGACGAACATTGTGTTTCTTGATCTGATAGGCGTTGCGGAGCGGGGGCTAGAAATACGAGTTGCGACTCGCGCCTTCACAGGGGACTTTGACGTATGAAATCGGTCGAGCTTTTTGCGGGTGCTGGGGGGTTGGGCATCGGCTTGCATCAGGCCGGATTCCGGCCAGAGCGGGTGGTCGAGTGGGACCGCTATTGCTGTAACACGATCCGGGAAAATCAAGCGCGCGATACGACCAGTGTGAAGCACTGGAACCTCACTGAGGGCGATGTTCGACAAGTCGATTTCGCGGCCTATAGCGGCTTGCTGGACTTGGTGTCCGGCGGACCGCCCTGTCAGCCGTTTTCGATGGGTGGAAAGCACCGGGCCAATGACGATGCTCGCGACATGTTCCCTCAGGCGATCCGGGCGGTACGGCAAGCGCGGCCTCGGGCATTCATCTTTGAGAATGTGAAGGGGCTGACGCGGGCGGCGTTTCGCAACTATTTCGAGTACATCCGGCTGCAACTTGAGCACCCAGACGTGATGGCTTCCGGTGATGAGACCTGGGAAGAGCACCTCGGTCGGTTGGAGCGCCACCATACCTCTGGTGTGCGATCAGACCTGCACTACCGGGTGGTGACCAGGGTGGTGAACGCGGCCAATTACGGCGTGCCGCAACGGCGCGAGCGAGTGTTCTTTGTCGGCTTCCGGGACGACCTGGATGTTGAATGGAGCTTCCCAATGGAGACCCATTCGGCGGATGCCTTGCTGTGGTCGCAAGGCCCGAAGGGCGACTATTGGGATCGGCACGAGGTTCCCAAGAGCAAGCGCATTTTGGCGGATCGGCTGAACGCGCGGATTGAAAAGATCATCGATTGGCCTGCGTGCCTACCCTGGCGTTCCGTGCGCGATGCCTTGGCGGGGTTGCCGGATCCAGAGACTTCGGCGCTGGCGGCGCGTGGGTTTTTGAACCATCGCTTCCAGCCGGGCGCGAGGTCTTATGCCGGACATACCGGCAGCCCATTGGATGAGCCAGCCAAGACCTTGAAGGCCGGGGTTCACGGGGTGCCGGGCGGGGAGAATATGTTGGCCCGGCCCGACGGTTCAGTGCGCTATTTCTCGGTGCGCGAGAGTGCGCGGTTACAGACCTTTCCCGACAGCTATGTGTTCAATGGGGCATGGTCAGAGGCCATGCGGCAATTGGGCAATGCGGTGCCGGTGACGCTGGCCCAGGTGGTCGGGGCAGATGTGGCGCGGCATTTGAAGGCTGCGGCGTGAAGGCACCGACCCCCGCCTCAGTGGTTGGGCGGCTTCGCGAGGAAATCGCAGATCTGTTGCGGTCGGCTGGCGAGGCAGGCCTATCGACAGCGGCCCGCAAGAGCCTGAACGGAGAAATCCGC